>CALKXZ010000453.1 GCA_938003775.1 uncultured Granulosicoccus sp.
ATCATGATAATCTTCTGGTTTGGTGCGCTGGCAATCTGTGTTAGTGCTTCTGTGTATTTTTGAGCGACGAAGTAATTAATTGCTTGCGAGTCGCCTGCCGCCTTATCTTGCGCTGCCATCATGCTGTATCTGATCGTGCAAATTGATCAAACACGCAAACAATTGCAAAGCGACGGTGTGCTGGAGTTCAATTTCATCCAGCAGGCTGATCACAACTTCGATAGTTTCGCAAAAGCGGTGATGGACTATCAGTTGAGTCCGGAGCCGACAATGCGTAACGAGCTGCGGGAACACTATATAACCCGTTATGACGTGCTCTACAGTCTGTTTAATAGTATCGGTAGAACATGGCTTGGCAGTATACGAGAGTTGGAAGTAACCCAGAATCTGTTACTCGATGCAAATCGGTTTTTAGACACCTATGAACCCTTGATGAGTCCAGACATCACACTGGACACCAACAGCGCGCGAGCCATGAGTCACGAGGCATTCGAACTCTCTGGGCGTGTTTACGATATTGGCTTACAAATGTTCGAGCGCAAATCATCAGTGCGAGACAGTATTTCGCGTCGAATGGATGATCTGTACGACGCGCTGTGGGTGTTTGGTCTGTCGTTTCTACTGGCCTCCATGATGACCATCTTGTTACTACTGACGCTATCACGCCGTGCCGCGAATCTCAGTGCCGATGCTCAACAGACCCAGAACCAACTGAGTAGTGCGTTGGATGAATTAACCAGTGGTGACATAGCGCGCCAAGCGCAGAACCGTTTTATGGCAGCCGCCAGCCACGATCTCAGGCAACCACTGCATGCGCTGGGTTTATATTTGATTGCGCTGAAAAAACACGTGACCAGCCTTCAAGGACAGCACATTCTGGCAAATATCAACCGATCGACCGAAGCACTCAACCAACTGCTGAATAGTATGTTGGACTTGTCCAAACTGGATGCCGGAGTTGTCGATGTCAATCTAGAATCGTTGTGCCTGGACACCATCTTCGATTATCTGCATCAGAACTTTCTGCCTGAAGCTAATGAGCGCGAGCTGGCCTTGAAAATTCAGTACAGCGGGTTAACCGTGCATTCCGATCAACTGCTGTTGGAACGTATACTGGGTAATCTAGTCAGTAATGCGTTGAATTACACAGTGACTGGCAGTGTGACGGTCCAGGCCAATCAACGCGGCAATGAGGTCGAGATATCTGTCATCGACACTGGCCCAGGTATACCCAAAGATGAGCAGGAAGCCATTTTTAATGAGTATTACCAGCTTAACAACCCTGAACGTGATCGTAGCAAGGGATTGGGGCTGGGGCTCTCTATCGTCAAACGTCTGACTCATCTGTTGACTATTGAGCTGCAGATTGATTCAACGGTGGGTCAAGGCAGCCGCTTTCACCTGACACTG
Organism: uncultured Granulosicoccus sp.; assembly: GCA_938003775.1. Classification (GTDB taxonomy): domain Bacteria; phylum Pseudomonadota; class Gammaproteobacteria; order Granulosicoccales; family Granulosicoccaceae; genus Granulosicoccus. The sequence goes on from CALKXZ010000453.1 coordinate 1,411, forward strand.
CCAGCAGGGCTTGACAGCGAGAAATCAACCTTCGAGAGCGATTCTTCGGTTATTGAGGCACACACAAAGATTGCCAGACTATCCATTCTGGTAATTGACGATGAGCACGAAGTGCGTGAAGGTATGCTCACTCTGTTGAAACAATACGAGTGTGACGTTGTCGTGGCAGATTCAGCGGACAGTGCGCTGGAACACATCATTGCCACACAATGGGTACCAGAGCTGATTATTGCCGATTATCGACTCAGAAATAATCAGACTGGTGACAAGGCTATCGAATGTGTAAGGGAAGAGATAAATATGGACGTTCCAGCAATGATCATCACGGGCGATACTTCACCAGCTCGTTTGCGTGATGCAACTTCAAGTGGATTTCAGTTACTGCACAAACCTGTCGGCGCGAACGAATTGCTGAAGGCTATTACGCAACTGGTGAGCACAGCATCATGAATATACTTATGGTTGAAGATCATCGTTTGGTCGCTGATGCTATGCAGATCATGCTCACTGAAATTGATGACAGCATCACTATTACCGCATGCTACTCCACACAGCACGCTCTGTCTGTCATCGACAGTGGCAAACGCTTCGAGTTGGTATTAACGGATTTGTTTATGCCAGGCATTGATGGTATTGGTTTATTGGTTGGATTGCGCAATCGAGACAAACAGATACCCGTCGTGGTGATCAGTGGTTCGGATGACGACAAATACATTCGCACAGCCTTGGAAAACGGCGCATCCGGATTCATTCCCAAAACGCTGCCTGGTGCGGAAATGATTGCCGGGATTCGTCAGGTTATCGAGGGTGGACGATTTTTTCCAGAGCGCTTCGCGGCGCTGGATAATCAACTTAGACGCGGTGATAAAACCAGTTACGGGAACCAGAACGCCACTGGCATGAAGCCTGGACAGAAACAGTTACAGGTATTGCAATTAATGGCCGACGGTAACTCGAATAAACAGATTTCTCAGATTGTTGGTATATCCGAGGCAACGGTGAAATACCACACCTCTCAGCTGTTCAAGCTATTAGGCGTGAAGAACAGAACCTCGTGTGTCAGAGAGGCACAACAACGCGGTTTGATTCAGTCATTCGAGGGCTCAACCTCCGAAGCTGATTGAGTAAGCAACTCATCACGCCTGTATTAGTGGCTGTGTGTGATCTCGGTAAGATTGATCAACCGTTCAGAGATGGGCTTTGATTGTGAAACGGTTTAAGTGGCTTGATTGTTTTGTAATGAGCCAGAAAACCGGACACTCACCGCTCCATACACAACCACTGATACAGCAGCAACACCCCATTTAACAGCCAGATCACCGGTCGCCCATTGCTGCCAAGGTAGTCCAGTTCCGGCAAAAGCAATGCCGAAAAACAATACGGTGTCGACGATGGTGCTCAATGCTGACGATACACTGGGAGCGATCCACCAGCGCTGCGAACGCAATCGATCAAATATGGCAACGTCCAGTAACTGTGCCACTAAAAACGCGGTGCCCGATGCTATAGCCACACGCTGCTCAATACCCTCTACCGACAGCGATAATGCCACGCCTACAGCAAAGCCCACATAAACAACGCGACGAGCAATGCTGGCACCATAAAAACGGTTGACCAGATCATTAACCAAAAACGCTAATGGATACGTTAACGCACCCCACACCAACCAGTCGTTGATAGGGATGCTGACCAAATAGTTGGACGCCCCCACAACCAGCGCCATGGCGATCACCGCCCACCAGGGAAATCGAGTGTTCACAGCATGCCCCTAAAAATCGACCATTGTACCGCAGACACACAGTGACCATCCTGTTTACTCGTTGCGTTGAATGCTTGATCACCCATGGGTCTATCAGAATTTGAGTCGGCACTCATAATGATGCTCATAAGGGTTATCACCACGAACTATGGTCAGACCCGCATCAGACCTGCGTCAGCCATTGCCGAGTATCCGGTGCAGTGCCCCATTGGATCGCATTAAGCTCATCGCGCATAGCGCGAATACGGGGTCCGGGTGCGCCCGTACCCACCGAGTGCTCGTGGCCATCAAAAATCAGCGTACCGACCGCCGCAACCACCGCAGCAGTGCCAGTTAACCCGGCTTCACACTCCGGGTGCGCAGCCCTTTTGAGCAATTCATCGATACTCAATTCCCGCTCTTGGACATCCAGTCCTTTGGCTCTTGCCAGCTCCAGCAGTGATTCGCGTGTGACCCCGTGCAGGAAGGATTCGTCCAGTGACTTGGTGATAATCTCATTGCCATCGACCAGCATAAAGTTGGCAGCCCCGGTTTCCTGAACATGTCCACCGGGGCAAAACAATACCTGATCAGCATTGAACGCGGCGCGCGCTCGCTCGATATGCTTGAGCGCACTGGCGTAATTACCACCACCCTTGACCATGCCGTGATCCGGTCCGCAGCGAACCCCCTGGTCATCGAGCAGTAATCGAAGATTGGCTTCACCACCCGAAAAATAGTCGCCCACAGGTGACAACAACACGTATTGGGTGGAGGTATCTGATCGCGCTGCTGCCTTGCCGATTGCCGCCTCAGTTCCTATGTGCGTGGGTCTTATGTACAGAGAAGCAGGCGCATCGGGCACTTGGTCTCGAAAATAGGCAACACTCTGGGTAATCATGCGAGCCGTCTGGGCCTCATCAAGCTCTGGCAAATACAACAGACGTGTACTTTGAGCAAAGCGTGCAATGTTTCTATCCATACGAAAGATGGCTACTCGACCGTCTGCCTGACGAAAAGCCTTAAGCCCCTCAAAGCATGTACTGGCATAGTGCAGAACGTGAGCTCCGGGATGCAGCGTTAAGCTGTCGCTTGGCACCATCTCCTCAGTAGACCAACCATCACGATAGTGACACACGGACATCTGCGGCATGAACTGCGTGCCAAATTCACCTGCCATAACTACTTCCTCGTTGAAACCTTATCTATACCAGTAATTCGCCAGCAAGCCAGCGGCGCGTGACCGGATTGTTCGTTCGTTCAAAAAATGCTTGCCTGTCGCTGTGTTCGACGACATGACCGTTGTGCATCAGCAATACATCGTTAGCCAGTCGGCGAGCCTGCCCCGTGTCGTGACTGATCATGACAACCTTTAACCCGGCCTGCATCGCATTGCAGAGTTGTTGCTCGATCACCAGTGTAGAGGCTGGATCCACGTTCGCCGTAGCCTCATCCATGAAGAGCATATCAGGCCTGAGTGCTAGAGCACGTGCCAAAGCCAACCGTTGCTGCTCACCACCAGACAATCGGTGCGCCGCTGTATTGGCAACCGCTGCCAACCCAGCTTGCTGGAGCACCGCGGTGGCCTGCTGTGATGCCTGGTGCCGATCCGGACCGGTCAGACGCAGTGCGAAAATCACGTTTTGCAGCGCACTGCGCCTGAGCAGCACCGGACGCTGCAGTAACAAGCCGACTCGGTGCCTGCGTGATCGATCCGGTGGCGAGCCATTCCAGCTGACCGTTCCACTGTCTGCTTGTTGCAAACCACACAGGGTACGCAGTAACAACGATTTACCGGCCCCATTTGGTCCAACCACCATGGTGCAGTTGCAGTGCCCTAGCGAGATCTGTGGCACACACAACAATTGACGACCACCCCGCTCTATCAGTAAATCACGGGCACTGATCGGCAACACCGATGAACCACGACGCGGTTCATGCATGATCGTATTGCACCCTGTTGTGCGCCATCATAGAACCGTCAACCATGACCCGGTGTCATTCCCTGCCGACGCATAACAGCACCCAGACTCAGTACCGCTGCATTCACTAATACGGCAATTAGCATCAGTACCAGCCCCAGCCCTAAGGCCAACGATAGATTGCCTTTAGAAGTTTCCAGCGCAATCGTTGTCGTCATTACCCGCGTGACATGGTTGATGTTGCCGCCGACGATAATAACCGCGCCCACCTCGGCTATGGCTCTGCCAAACCCTGCCAACAATGCATTCAGCAAGCCATGACGACCCTCCCATAGCAGGGTTTTTAGTCGTGCAAATCCATCAACACCGAACAACGTGAGCTGGTCAGCAAGCTGAACATGCAGTCCTGCAATGGTTTCGCGTGTAAGTGCTATTAATATAGGTGTGACCAGAATCGACTGGGCAATGATCATGGCAGTCGGTGTGTACAGGAGTTGCAATGGGCCCAGTGCACCGGCATTTGACAACAACAGGTAGACCACCAACCCCAC
>CALKXZ010000454.1 GCA_938003775.1 uncultured Granulosicoccus sp.
GAACTTTTGTTATTGGCCAAAGAGTGGTCAATTTTTAATAATAACTTCGCCTTGCCAAGACGGCTACGCGTTTATCCTTCACAGGTTTTATAATTAATGTCTGAATCTTTCGCGGAGCTCTTTGAAGAGAGTATCTCCAACGCCCAAATGAAAACAGGTTCCATCCTAACCGGAACCATTGTCGATATCACGGGCGATTACGTCATCATTAACGCAGGATTGAAATCGGAAGGTGCAGTTCCGATTGAAGAATTCTTAAACGAAAGTGGTGAACACGAAGTAAAAATCGGCGACTCAATTGAAGTGGCACTCGATTCCGTTGAAGACGGTTTCGGTGAAACTAAATTGTCGCGTGAAAAAGCTCGCAGAGCACGTTCTTGGACTGTCCTTGAAAAAGCACAGGAAAACGACGAAATCATTAAAGGCAACATCACTGGCAAAGTCAAAGGTGGCTTTACTGTTGAAGTTTGCGACATACGCGCATTTTTACCAGGTTCATTAGTTGATGTTCGTCCAGTACGTGACACAAGCTATCTTGAAGGTAAAGAGCTCGAATTTAAGGTTATCAAACTGGATCAGCGTCGTAACAACGTCGTCGTATCACGTCGTGCCGTGGTGGAATCCGAGTACAGTGCAGAGCGTGAGCAACTGCTTGAAAATCTGCAAGAAGGCCAGGAAATCATGGGTATCGTCAAGAACCTCACCGACTACGGTGCGTTCCTTGATTTAGGCGGCATTGATGGTTTGCTGCACATTACTGACATGGCCTGGAAGCGGGTCAAGCATCCGTCTGAAGTGGTGGAAGTTGGTCAGGAAATGCAAGTCAAAGTGCTCAAGTTCGACCGTGAACGTAATCGCGTATCACTCGGGTTGAAACAATTGGGTGAAGACCCTTGGGTCGACCTCACACGTCGTTATCCAGAAGGATCACGTCTGTTCGGCAAGGTCACCAATATTGCTGACTACGGCTGTTTCGTCGAAATTGAAGAGGGTGTTGAAGGTCTGGTTCACGTGTCCGAAATGGATTGGACCAACCGCAATGTCAACCCCAACAAGGTCGTTGCTCTAGGTGATGAGGTTGAAGTCATGATTCTTGACATTGATCAAGAACGACGTCGTATCTCTCTGGGTATCAAGCAGTGTAAGCCGAACCCTTGGGAAGATTTCTCTGAGTCATTCAACAAGGGTGACAAGGTTGCTGGCACGATCAAATCAATCACAGATTTCGGTATCTTCATCGGGTTGGAAGGTGGCATCGACGGGCTTATCCACCTGTCTGACCTTTCGTGGAACGAAACTGGCGAAGAGGCGGTACACAACTACAAGAAAGGCGATGAAATCGAGGCGGTTGTGTTGGCGGTCGATCCAGAGCGTGAGCGAATCTCCCTGGGTGTTAAGCAAATTGATCGTGACCCATTCGGTCAGTTCGTTGCGGACAGCCCCAAGGGCAGCATTGTCAAAGGGACTGTAAAAGAGGTAGACACCAAGCACGCTATCATCGATCTGGGTGACGGTGTCGAGGGTGTGTTACGAGCCAGTGAGATCTCCCGTGAACGTGTTGAAGATGTTCGTCAACATTTCAAAGAAGGTCAGGAAGTTGAGGCTAAATTTATCGGTACTGACCGTAAGTCGCGCATGCTGAGTCTGTCTATCAAGGCGAAAGACTACGCAGACGAGGCAGAGGCAATGAGTGACTACAATGATGGATCAGCTGAGCCTGCGGGAACTACCCTGGGCGATCTCATGAAAGAACAGCTGGGTAACCTTGAGAAATAAGCCTGGCAATACCTGGCTAGGCTCTCACTAACGACTGTGGTAATGGAGCTTGGTTAATTCTAGGCTAAGGTAAAGGGATCGGCGCTGTCTTTTAAAAATGCAAAGACAGCGCCGAATTTTTTATGTGCTTTCGATCTATAGGTGAGGCATGAACGACAGATCACGCACGGATAACAGTCTGACAAAATCGGATCTTATCGATTCGTTGTCTCGCAATCAAAGCCATCTTCCACCCAAAGACGTCGAGTTGGCCGTCAAAAGCCTGCTTGAAAAAATGAGCCAGGAACTGGCCAGCGGTGAACGCATAGAGATTCGTGGCTTTGGCAGTTTCAGTTTGCATTTTCGCGGTGCCCGCATGGGACGTAATCCAAAATCGGGTGACGCGGTAGCGTTGCGTGGTAAGCACGTTCCTCATTTTAAGCCTGGCAAAGAACTGCGCGAGCGCGTTAACAACGGTACGGGCGGTGTCAGTGACACAGCCAATGATCCATTAGATGACGATCTGGACGACTAAGCTGACAACCAATAACGGTTAGTGTTAGCAGCGTGACGATTCCTGATCTTCTCTGGTTGCTACTGCCTGTGGCTGCGGCAGCTGGCTGGTTTGCGGCTCGGCATAGCGAGGCGAAATCATCCCGACATTATTGGAATTACACACGAAACTTCCATCAGGGCCTGAACGTTTTGCTATCAGAGCAACAGGGCGCAGCGTCCGAACTCGTCGACAACCTGTCGGCCAGTATGTCGCAAGGTTCCGCCGATACGCGGCGCGATACAGCCGATACGCATATTGCTTTGGGCAACCTGTACCGCCGACGTGGCGAAATAGAGCGCGCTATATTACTGCATCAAAGTGTCATCGACAAAACCGAACTGGAGGATGATGTCCGGGCCACCGCCCAGTTCGAATTGGCACGGGACTATGATTCAGCCGGATTGCTGGATCGTTCAGAGAAAGTATTCAGAGAGTTGATTGATTCGCCCCATCGGGGCAATGATGCGTTTGAGAGTTTGCTGCAACTGCATGAACGCGAAAATGACTGGCAGCAAGCCATCAAGGTTGCGGTTAATTGTCAGCAGGCGACCGGTATTGACTGTGGGGTGCGTCTGGGTCAGTACCATTGTGAGCTGGCGGGGATAGCCATCAAGGACGCTAAGCCATCTGCGGCTCAAGCCCTATTGGATCAAGCGCTGGTGTATTCACCTGAATGCGCGCGCGCCCTGATTATGCTCGCTGAACTGGCCATAGATGCGAATGATCATGCGCGGGCGCTGCAACTGTATGAGCAGGTAGAGGGGCTAAGGCCAGAGCTGATGCCCGAGATCATCGATAAGCGATTCGAAGCGCTGCTCAAAACCGGTGATGCACAGCTACTGGAAGCATTCGTTAAGCGTATCCACAACCAGCGCAATGCCTATTCGGTAATTCGGCGGACGCGTTCAGTGATCGCTACAAAGTATGGTGAGCGGGGCGCTGACCGTTTTTTCAAGGAGCAGATACTCAAGCGTCCCTCGCTTAAGGGGCTGCGTGACTGGGCGCAGGATCAGTTAGCACTGAGCAAACCCGGTGAGCGCGATAAAGTGCAGGTCATATGCAACCTTTTGGATCAAGTGGTAGAAGATAAACCGACATATCGATGCCACAGTTGTGGTTTTCAGGGTAACGTTATGCACTGGCGTTGTCCCACGTGTGGCCTGTGGGACAGCGTGTCAACGATCATAGGCGTGGAAGGTGAATGAATAGAATAATAACTGCCCTGGATTTTGCAGACCCGAACAAGGCCCGGGATCTTGTTCAGCGTCTTGAACCTGAGCTGACCCGTCTGAAGATCGGTAGCCAGCTGTATACATTGACGGGTCCTGCACTAGTAGAGGAGTGTCAGAAGGCGGGTTTCGAAGTTTTTTTAGATCTCAAATATCACGATATTCCGAACACGGTTGCCAGTGCTCTGGAGGCGGCTGCGGCACTCGGTGTCTGGATGATCGATGTGCATGCTAGCGGGGGACCGGCAATGTTGGCAGCCGCGCGCGATGCGGTAAAGCAATTTGATCGCTCGGCGACCAAAGGGGGGGGGACCCGGCTGATTGCTGTCACCGTACTGACAAGTCTTGATCAGGCGGAGTTAGCGGCTGTCGGCCTGGATGAGGACCCAGCTGATCATGTTGCACGGTTGGCGACACTGACACGGCAAGCGGGCCTGGACGGTGTTGTTTGTTCCCCGCATGAGGTGGCATTGATACGCTCTATTGCGAAAACTAACTTTCTGACAATAACACCGGGTGTGCGTCCCGATCAGGCTGGACAGATTCCCATTAGCGCCATATCCAGTCACGGCGCAAGACCCGATGACCAGCGCCGCACGCTCACTCCCTATGATGCGATCGTTGCTGGCAGTGATTTTCTCGTCGTCGGTCGGCCCATCACGCAAGCCGAATCACCGCTTGATGTCTTACATGCGTTAAACGCCGAAGTCCAGATAGCGGCATCGCAAGTGTCTGCACTGACCAAAAAAACGTCGAGTCAATCTCCATCGGAAACGCGTTCATGAGTGCCAATCAAAAGGTTTACATTTCAGCACAGCAATTACTGGAGGACTCTCTGGAACTGGGGCGACAGATTCTCGCCAGTGATTTCAGGCCCAATTTTATTGTGGGTGTATGGCGTGGCGGGACACCGGTTGGCATCATGGTGCAAGAGTTACTCGACTTTTACGGCGTGGAAACTGATCACATTTCTATTCGCACATCGTCCTATGCCGGTATCAATAAGCGCGAAAGTAAGGTGCGTGTACATGGCTTAAATTATCTGACAACCAAAATGAACGCGGAAGACTCACTGCTGATTGTGGATGATGTGTTCGATACCGGTCTGAGCGTAAAGGCCATCATCAACAAGTTAAGGGAACGTGCCCGTAAGAACTTACCGAAGGATGTTCGGGTGGCCACCGCATATTTTAAACCGGGTCGGAATAAAACTGATTTCGAGCCCGACTTCTGTGCCCACAAAAACGATGACTGGCTGGTGTTTCCACACGAGATGGAAGGGCTGTCCATGGACGAAATACGTGAGAACAAACCCCATTTGCTGCCAGTGCTGAACTCACTGGAAGGTGTGATTAAGCCCGTGAAGTTGCGAGCTGACTAGTCAAGAACCCCGCAGTTGCCAACATTTCCCTCGCGTGGAGCTGGCAATTATTTTTGACTGAAACTTGTCGTACGCGCCTAAACTGCCTACACTGCGCGTGCGCTGCCGGAGTGGTGGAATTGGTAGACACGCCGGATTCAAAATCCGGTTCTGGAAACAGAGTGCGAGTTCAAGTCTCGCCTCCGGCACCATGCGCCCTCACCAAGATCGTTACATGCCCACGGTTCCCTCTTCTAATAACGTTCACTCGAATAATCTTCGGCTGAGCGATTACGCCTTTGATTTGCCGGATGAGCTTATCGCTCAGAAGCCGCTGAGCAACCGTAGTGACAGCCGCTTGATGGTTGTGGACGGGCAGTGCGCCAACGCCAGTCCTTTCTCTCATCATGGTGTGCGTGATTTGCCACAGTTACTCAAGCAGGGCGATCATTTGGTATTCAATGACACGCGGGTTGTGCCAGCCAGAGTGTTCGGGGTCAAAGCAACCGGTGGCAAGCTGGAATTGATGCTTGAACGGGTGGACCGTGATGGTTGTGTGTTGGCCAAGATACGTGCCAGCAAATCCCCCCAATTAGAGTCGATCATTGTCTTGCACAGTGACCGGTCGGCTGCACCGTTGACCATTGACGCTCGCGTCATCGGTAGGGTGGATGATCTGTTCAAGCTACAAGCTGCCACAGGCCCGAACGATGCACTGAGTCAATTCATAGAGCAACACGGTGAAATACCCTTACCACCGTACATCGGGCGCTCGCCAGATGGGTCTGATCGGGAGCGTTATCAAACGGTTTATTCAAAAAACCCCGGTGCCGTTGCGGCGCCAACGGCAGGCTTGCATTTCGATACAGCATTATTTGAGGCGTTAAACAAGGCGGGCATTACGCACAGCTTTATTACCTTGCATGTCGGTGCGGGTACCTTCCAACCGGTGCGAGTAGACAATGTGGCCGAGCATGTAATGCACGCGGAACGGGTTAGTGTCGGCCAGGATACCGTTGATGCCGTGGCACAGGCGCAGCAGCGACAAGGTCGCGTTATTGCCGTCGGAACAACTTGTGTAAGAGCACTAGAATCGGCATCTTGTGCGAGTAATGGCACGCTTGAGACTTATGTTGGGGAAACTCGTTTGTTCTTGACCCCGGGTGCGCAATTTCAAGTAGTAGACGGCCTGTTTACCAATTTCCATTTGCCCGAGTCCACCCTGCTGATGCTGGTAGCCGCTTTCGCAGGTCATGCGACAACGATGGCGGCCTATCGGCAGGCTGTTGCTCACGGCTATCGGTTTTTCAGTTACGGCGATGCCATGCTCCTCTGGCCTCAGTTAGGCGTACGCCCATGAATTTTAGCTTTGATCTGCTTGGCACCGACGGCCTAGCCCGTCGTGGTCGCCTGCATTTTGATCGCGGTAGTGTCGAAACGCCAGCATTCATGCCGGTCGGCACCTACGGCACCGTTAAGGCTGTGTCGCCTGAAGAGGTACGCAGTGTGGGTGCGCAGATTATTTTGGGCAATACATTCCATTTGTGGCTGCGCCCTGGCACCGACATTATTCATCAGCACGGCGATCTACACGACTTTATGAACTGGCCTGGCCCGATCCTGACAGACTCGGGCGGTTTCCAGGTGTTCAGTCTCGCAAAATTGCGCAAGATTGATGAATCTGGTGTGCGGTTTCGCTCACCGATTGACGGTTCGGAGGTGTTTTTAAGTCCAGAAGAATCAATGCGTATACAGACGGATCTGGGCTCCGATGTGGTCATGGCCTTTGATGAATGCACTCCGTATCCGGCCACGCACAAACAGGCAGCGGACTCGATGGAGCTGTCGATGCGCTGGGCGCGTCGTTGTCAGAATTCCTTTGGCGAATTGAACAACCCTAATGCTTTGTTCGGCATCGTACAGGGTGGTATGTACGAGGATTTGCGTAAAATTTCCTGTGACGCGCTAACCGATCTTGACTTCCCCGGCTACGCCATTGGTGGGTTGGCGGTGGGTGAGGAGAAAACCATTCGAGATGCGGTGCTGCAGGCAACCGTACCGCACTTGCCGGCGGCCCGTCCGCGTTACCTGATGGGAGTGGGAAAACCAGAAGACATCGTGGCATCGGTACTACGTGGCATTGACATGTTCGATTGCGTTCTGCCCACGCGAAATGCCCGTAACGATTATATCTACACAACCCGCGGCGACTTGCGCCTGCGCAATGCGCGATTTCGCACCGATACGAACCCAATCGATTCAGATTGCGGTTGCTATACCTGCCAAAATTACAGCCGTGCGTACCTGTACCATCTGTCCAAGTGCCGTGAAATTCTCGGTTCCAGGCTCAATACAATCCACAATTTGCACTATTACCAACAGCTGATGATGGGAATTCGCAATGCCATAGACTCTAGACAGTTCGAGTCATTTGTCCGGGAATTCGCAGCGTTACGCGCCGGTACAACCTAGTGTTCTGGAACAAATTGATGCCGCATTAGTTTGCCCAGTACACCAGTTGCCAATGTCCACGATCACAGCCTCACCGTATAGGGGCAGGCTAAGGGCTTAAACGTGCGGGCAGTTTCTCGGTCTGTGGCATAATTGTGTGTTTTCTTTAGCTACCACTTGACGAGTCTATTTCATGGATTTCTTTATCAGCAATGCCTACGCCCAGGGTGCCGGAGCCTCGGGTGGATCAATCCTCGGAATTCTGCCGCTGCTACTGATGCTGCCGGTTTTCTATTTCTTGATGATCAGACCTCAGCAAAAACGTGTGAAAGAACACAAGACCATGGTCGATGCCTTGAAAAAGGGCGATGAAGTCGTTACCAATGGAGGGTTGGGGGGCACTATTACCAAGGTGGGCGACGCCTATATGAGTATGCGTATAGCGGAAAACGTTGAGGTCAATGTACAGAAAGCAGCAGTGGCTGCATTGCTGCCCTCAGGCACTTTAAAGAATATTTAGCACCCCCTCTCGGCCTTAACTAACTAAACGTCTGCAGCATGACCAATATCAACCCGCTCTGGAAACCGCTGCTGTTGGCAGCGATTCTGATTATTGGTGTGCTGTTTGCGCTCCCCAATGTATTTGGCAGCGATCCTGCGGTGCAGATTTCCGGGCGTAATGCAGAGCTGACGAGCGAGGATATTGCAGGCTTTGTCAAAACGCTTGAACAAGCGGGCTTCAACGACGTTGAGATTCGCGATGATCAGGGTCGTTTTCTCGCGTTGTTCAACAGTGAAGACGATCAAATCCGCGCACGCGATGTGATGACATCATCGCTAGACCCAAACCGCTATATAACGGCGCTGAATTTGGTTGATGCCAGCCCAGCCTGGTTGCGCAATATTGCCGCGCCTATGTTTCTTGGCCTGGACCTGCGAGGCGGCGTTCATTTCCTGATGGAAGTGGACATGGCTTCTGCAATAGATACAGCCGAGGAGCGCTTTGTACCGGACTGGAAGCGTCAGGTACGTCAGGAAAAAATTCGCGGTACCTCGATTCAGCAAAATGATGGTGAGCTGAGCGCGCGGTTTAGAGAGGTATCGGACCGCGACAAAATGCTGGAAGCGTTCAGAGCTGAGGGACGGGATCTGGATTTTGTGACGGCAGAAGAGGGCGAATATGCCTACATTCGGGCTAATCTGACAGAAGCTGCCGCACAGGAAGAGCAACGCAGTGCGTTGCAGCAAAATATCGTGACATTACGCAATAGAATAAACGAATTGGGTGTGTCTGAGCCCGTCATTCAACAGCAGGGCGTTGATCGTATTGTGGTCCAGCTGCCTGGGGTGCAGGACACTGCCAGGGCCAAGGAAATTTTGGGCGCTACCGCCACATTGGAATACCGATTGGTGTCCAGCCGAGCCGATGCAAGGGCGTATAAACGCCGCGAAGACGGCTCAACGATCATGCTCGATCGCGACATTATCGTCACCGGCGACCAGATCAAGGGCGCGTCCTCAGGAATCGATACGCAATCGGGAACACCCGCGGTATTCGTTAATCTGGACAGTGCCGGTGCTCGTCGCATGCAGGAAGTCACGCAAGACAATGTCGGCAATCTAATGGCGGTGGTTTACATAGAGAACCGTATTGACAATGTCGAGGTCAATGGCGAGACAGTTAAGAAGGTGACAAAGACTGAAGAGGTGATTAATGCCGCTACTATTCGTGACGTTCTCAGTCATCGGTTCCAGACAACTGGCTTGGGCTTACAGGAAGCCAGTGATCTGGCTTTGCTGCTTAGGGCAGGTGCGCTCAAAGCACCAGTCCAGATCGTTGAGGAGCGCACGGTCGGCCCAAGCCTGGGTAAAGATAATATTCGCCAGGGTTTCCTCTCTGCTTTAGTCGGGCTGCTTCTGGTGGTTGTCTTTATGAGTTTCTATTACCGGGTCTTCGGAATCGTCGCAGGCTTTGCGTTGGTGACAAATGTGGTGCTGATTGTTGCAGTGCTGGGAGCCTTGGGTGCAACTCTGACGTTGCCGGGAATTGCAGGCATTGTATTAACGACCGGTATGGCGGTGGACGCCAATGTACTGATATTTGAACGTATACGCGAAGAACTAAAGGGCGGTGGCGCGGTACAGGCGGCGATATCGGCAGGTTACGATAAGGCGTTTGTTACCATTGCTGATGCGAATGTCACGACACTGATCGCAGCGGTGGTGCTTTTCAGCCTGGGTACAGGGCCAATCAAGGGTTTTGCAATCACACTGTGTATCGGTATTCTGACCTCCATGTTTACGGCCATATTTGGTACGCGGGTTATCGTCAATGCCCTATACGGTGGCCGTCGGCTTAGTTCGCTTCCAATTTAGACCCATCAGCTCGGTTGACACATCCACAACCGGTTTTTTTGTCTTACGGCGATTCATTACCTGGGGTAATGACGTCAGGAATCACGCATGCGTAATCTCATCAGCGACACCCAATTCGATTTCATGGGTCAACATCGGTTGGCTATAAAGTTCTCTGGTGCATTGGTCGTGATTGCAGTGCTAGCGATCCTGATTCGAGGCATTAATCTAGGTGTTGACTTTACCGGTGGCTACACCATCGAAGTTGGTTATGAGCAAGCGCCAGATCTGAACCAGATTCGTGAGTCATTGTCGGGTGAGGATCTGCCGGATTTTCTGGTGCAGACCTTTGGCTCCAGCACCGATGTTTTGATACGC
>CALKXZ010000455.1 GCA_938003775.1 uncultured Granulosicoccus sp.
GTATTCCCACGCACTGCCATCGGTGCTGTAGTCCTCGCGTACCGTTCCCCAAGCACGCTCGGCCAGGTAGGGACCCCAGTGTTTCCAATTGGCGGCTCGTCGCGCGTGAGAATTGAGTCGTCGTTGTTCGGCGATCAACGGACGTCTGTGCTGTGTCATGCGCAAGATTATTTTGGAGTTGGGTTAGTGTATCAAGCCAGAGATGACCTGTTGTCCGTAATGCATCGGTTATTACACTCAATGCGGTTAAACTTTGCCCGATGACTCATTTGCGTAAACCGTTGACCAGCGCGTCACTGCCCATCGTACTGGAGCGGCTGATAGGCCAGGATCCACTGCTACGGGATTTGTTTCTCAGCTTTGGAACACCACCATTGTGGCAGCGCACACAGAGCTTTTCCACGCTGGTGCAGGTGGTGCTGGAACAAAAGGTGTCACTGGCCAGCGCAGCAGCTGTTATGCGGCGGCTCAGACTCCACTGTCCCGAAATGCAGCCTGCTGATTTTCTGCGTGTTCCCACTGAATTGTTGCGTAAGGCCGGCTTCAGTGAACGTAAGGCATCGTATTGCCAGTCAATAGCCAAGGCGTTGTTAAGCGATCAGTTGAACTTGTCACAGCTGCGTCGCTGCAGCGATGAACAGGTCATGCAACAACTCGTGGCAATTCGAGGCATTGGTCCATGGACAGCGGGCGTGTATTTACTGATGGCAATGCGGCGTCCCGATGCCTGGGCCAGTGGTGATAGAGCCTTGGTGGTTAGTCTTGCCGAAAGTGAACAGCTGGAGATTGTGCCAAGCTATGCTCAGCTTGATGAGCGTGCGCAGATGTGGCGACCGTATCGGGGTGTTGCGTCAAGGTTGCTATGGCATGCCTATTTGTCTCGTAGACGCTAATTACCGCTAGATGTCGCTTTAAAGGCCACTAAACATGTCAACCAGATGGGTCAATAACATGAGTCAACTAAGCTAGATACCAGTTCCACCGAGAAAGCGGCTCAGGTGGTTACTGAATTTGTCGGCGGGCATGAAACCGACGAGTCTCGCTGCGGGCATCTCGTTACCGTCGGCGTCATAGAAAATAATGCCGGGTGGTCCAAACAAATCAAATTCTTTCAACAAGGCCTGATCTAGCTCGTCATTGGCAGTAACGTCGGCCTGAATGACGATGGTATTTGCCAGCAAGGCCTGCACTGTTTCATCGGTGAACGTGAAAGCTTCCATTTCTTTACAGCTGATACACCAGTCCGCATAGAAATCGAGCATCACAGGCTTACCAAGCTGACTGGCATCACTGACCACTTTTTGCAGTCCTTCAACACTCTTCACAGGAGCGAAACTCAAGCCGTGTTCCTCGGCTTGGCCGACCTGGCCTGATGATGCACTCATGATGCCTCTTAGCGGTGTTGTGTAGCTGCTGCCACCAGCCAGTGCCCCGACCAGTAACGATAACCCATACACGGAAACGACCAGTCCTGCGCCTTTACCAAAACGATGCCAGCCACTGCTCTGGCGGCTCATGGTGTCTGTGGCACCCAGATACACGCCGCTCATGATGGCTAGCACACCGTACAGTGTCATGGTGATCGTAATAGGTAGGAAGCGCGATACCATATAGATAGCCATGGCTAGCATTAGAATGCCAAACACGTGTTGTGTTGCCTTCATCCAAGCGCCTGCTTTAGGCACTAGCTTGCCCGCTGAAGTTCCTATCAACAGCAGAGGCGCACCCATGCCTAAACCCAGCGCAAACAATGCAGCACCGCCAATGACGGCATCACCGGTTTTGGCAATGTAGATTAATGCGCCTGCCAGCGGCGCAGTCACACACGGGCCGACGATCAGCGAGGAGATGAATCCCATGGCAGCCACGCTGCCAGCCTGACCGCCGCCTTGACGGTTTGACCAGCTAGTGAGTCGGGTCTGAACGCCGGTGGGTAGTTTCAGTTCATAAAAACCGAACATGGATAAAGACAGCAATACAAACAACAGGGCAATGATGGTAAGCACCCAGGGATTTTGCAGGTAAGCCTGAATGTTGTACCCGGACAGGCCCACAGCAACGCCAACCGCAGCATAGGTACTGGCCATGACCAGAACGTAGATCAGTGACAAACGAAAAGCACGACCGGTGCTGATGGTGTTCCCCTGACCCACGATCAAACTAGACAGAATTGGAATCATGGGTAGCACGCACGGTGTGAATGCCAACAGCAAGCCTAAGCCAAAAAAAGTCGCTACGTTCAACCACAAACTGCTGTTGCTCAATAGATCGAATAGTCGATCCTGTTCAGATTGTTCGATAACCGTGGAGGCGGCAATAGACTTTGCTGAGGTATTGGCGTTAACAATTGATGTTGTGCTGTTTGCTCCGCCACCGCCATTTTGGTTGCTTTCGCCACTAGCTGCACTGACCAGAGTGGATTCGCCCGGCGTGGATTCGCCCGGCGTGGATTCGCCCATCTCAGCATTGGATAATGAAGCAGTACCAGTGCTGGAGTGATCGAACACCACTGGCAAAGATGCCACGCTAGGTGGAAAACACACGCCAATGTCAGCACAGCCCTGGTAGTTGATAACGAGCGTTGCCTGATTGTCTGCACCGGTCAGTTTATCCACGCCCGTGCTCAGTGCCAACTGAGTTTCCGCAGAGTGTCGCAGTACGGCAACGTCACCAAAGAATTCGTCGCGTTCCAGAAGGCCTTCGTCGGTTGAGGCATTGATGATCCGAACATCACCAGGATTTTGCAGTGAGAATGACAACTTGTCTCGATACAGGTAATAACCCGATTCGATATGCCAACGCATAACAACGGCATGCTTATTAGCACTGACTACTTGCGGCAAGAAAGCTAACTCCGGAGGTAGCAATTCATTGTCCGCGTCAGGTTCGTTAAAGAGGTTGGTTGAGCTACTGTTGGCAGTAGATGATTGCCGAATAAGCGGACTGGCGAGAGGCGAGCTATTTTGAGAGGAGCTACCGCTTAACAGATCATAGTTGGCACTTTGGCGGGCATTGTTGTCAGCAATGTCCGGTGACATTGTTTGTGTGCCACCTGAGGGGGTTGCTGGTAACTGCAATGCCAAGACACTGGTTGTGGGCGGATAGCAAAGCCCGATGTCAGCACATCCCTGGTACCTGACTGCCAGATTAATGTTGCTTGTCTGGTTATTGCTTTGGTACGGAACGGTTATTTCGGTGATACCCCGATAGACCGATTGCTTACCAAAATAGTCGTCCTCGACAATTAATGCCGCTGGGAAGGTTGGCTTGGAAAGCGAGAACCCGGCAGCGGGTTCCTGCGGCGAAAAATGGGTTTTGTCTCGGTAGAGGTAGTAACCATCAGCGATACTAAACCGTATGGTAATGAAATCGGCCCCGATCGTTTCCACAGTCGGTGAATAAGCGACTTCTGGAGCCAGCGGGTCTTCGCCGCCGAGTAAATTATTCGCAGCAGTGGGCTTGCTGACTGCCAATAGCAGCATAATAAGCAGTGCCAGCGCACTGGCAACACAGCGCGCCTGCCACGACATAATGGCTGGATTACACGTGCTCGCGTATGAGGGTTGAGGCTTCACAAACTAAAAAGATTCTTACTCGGTGAGCTAATCTAGCGCGTGGGGTTATTACAGCAGATTCAGTGCCGTACGTGTAGTGACTATCGGCCATCTGAATAGTGACCTTGATTCAACCACGTCGTGTGGCTCAACGCGTTGCCGACCCTTGTAAGAGGGAAAATGCGCCAATAGGTTCCGAGTGACACCCCTGGAGATTTTCAATGCCGTACGCACTGCTGCTGTTCATCGCAATGCCGATTATCGAAATCGCAGTGCTGCTGCGCGTTGGCGACGCGCTCGGCTGGTTGCCCACGCTTGCCATTGTTGTGCTGACTGCTGTTCTTGGCACCGCTATGCTTCGTCAGCAGGGGTTGGCAACACTCAATAAAGCCCGCCAACGAATGGCGGCTGGTGAGATGCCCGCTCAGCAACTGCTAGAGGGGATGCTATTGCTAGTTGGCGGTGTGTTGCTGCTAACCCCTGGTTTTGTCACGGATGCCTTCGGATTTGCCTGTCTGTTTCCGTGGTCACGGCGTTGGCTGGCTGCCAGATTAGCCGCCCGCTCCACTATCGGCCTTGATGCGACTTTGGGCGGTGTCCGTAGAACGGGGTCCACCTCCGGCTCATCGGATAGCCCTTTTTCCGGTGCAACGGTGACTTCCGTGGGGTCTGGATCTTCTGAAGCGGCTCGCCAAGCCGTAAACGATGATATGCCGGGCGTGGCAGGCGCTGGCGGCAAGCCACAACCGCAAACGGGCAAGCAATCGGCCCCAGATGAGGTTATCGATGCTGATTTTCGTCGAATAGACGATTAGTTGACGCTGAATCGGTTGGATGGCGTAATTTTATTGTCCCCGAGGGTTGATATTGTCAGCGCCGACATTAGAATTAGCACTCCTCGTGGGTGAGTGCTAACAATGGCACCCAACTACCCATCGAGCTTTTATCAACAATTGAATTTATCGGAGTCGTATTGGTATGAACATTCGTCCGTTGCATGACCGCGTGGTCGTCAAGCGCATGGAAGAAGAGCGCACGAGTGCCGGTGGCATTGTTATCCCTGATTCAGCCACCGAGAAGCCAGTTCGCGGTGAAGTCCTGTCAGTGGGCAAGGGCAAAATTGCTGAAAATGGTGATGTGCGTCCTCTGGACCTCAAAGTGGGTGATCAAGTGCTGTTTGGCAAGTATTCTGGCACTGAAATCAAGATTGATGGCGACGAAGTCCTCGTCATGCGTGAAGACGACATCATGGGCGTTTTCGAGTAACAACCGTTTTTTGCCAGCAAGCAACAGGGTCTGTTGCTGCCAGCTTAAATACCCGATCAGTGGTTGAAGCATTGCTCCCAGCTGATCTTGTTTTTGACTAAATTACTGAGGATTGCCTTTCAATGAGTGCTAAAGAAGTCCGTTTTTCCGATTCCGCCCGCCAGCGTATGCTGCAGGGTGTTGATGTACTGGCTAACGCCGTGAAAGTAACGTTAGGCCCAAAAGGTCGCAATGTGGTTCTGGACAAGTCGTTCGGTGCGCCAACAGTCACTAAAGATGGTGTGTCTGTTGCCAAAGAAATCGAACTGGAAGACAAGTTCGAGAACATGGGTGCACAAATGGTGAAGGAAGTTGCTTCACAAACTTCTGACATCGCCGGTGACGGTACAACGACAGCGACTGTGCTGGCTCAAAGTATTGTTCGCGAAGGTCTGAAGTCGGTTGCCGCTGGCATGAACCCGATGGATCTCAAGCGCGGCATCGACGCGGCTGTCACGGACGTCGTCGCAGCGATCGGTAAAGCCTCGAAAGTCACGAAGACCAACGAGGAAATTGCTCAGGTCGGTACGATTTCATCCAACGGTGACAAGCTCATC
>CALKXZ010000456.1 GCA_938003775.1 uncultured Granulosicoccus sp.
GTCCAGCTGGCTTGGGGTGTTTGCAGTAAAGGTTGAATCGTTTGACCAGCCAGTGGTGTTACTGCTAAGGCTGAGGCTTGCGGTAACAGTACCGGGTTGGTCAGCAAGGCGGTTATTGTATGAGCGGGGAAGCGGTCCAGCAGCACGAAATCGGGTGAGTCCGCGTCCAATGCTTGGCTGGCTGTATCGATGACGGTGCCCGCTAGCGTGTCGACGCCGAGCGTGTCGCTCAGCAGTGTTAGTCCTGGTCCTGGTAACAGATTATTCACGTCGCTAGCAGTAAGAGCGGGATTGGGTTCAACTGAGCCGGTCTCTGATTCAGTCAGCCACAGTAGATTGCCACCGCGCTGAATGTAGTCACTGATGCTGGCAAGTTCGCCGGGAAAATAAGGTCGCTTGGGTGCTGCGATAACCACCAGGTCGATACCCTCGTGCAGATACGGTTCGCTAACCAGACTGACCTCGCGGCTGACCAGCCCAATATTCTCAAGCCTAGTGGCGACCGTGCTCCAATCATCATTCGTCCTGCGGGTTGGGCTTCGTTCGTCATGTCCAGTGATGAATACTATATCTCGGTCGCCATCACGGTTTAATTGTCGCAGGCTGTTGACCAGGCTGCGCTCAGATAAGCTCTGCAATCGCTGCTCGCGACCCGCTGCACGTAAGATAAGTTCGCCACCAGGAGCTGCATTCAAGGCGCGCGCAGCAGCAGGATCTGTTTCGGGGTTAATGAAGCGCACAGAGATGTCTGGCTTGATCGCCTGAAAACGTGCCAGTAACGCGTTTATGCCTGCGCGTTGTGCGGGATCAGCGCCGACAACAGCGGTAATGTCCACCGGTTGCGACAAACTACGCAGCAGTGTGTGGGTGGTTGCGCTCAGGCTGTGTCGTTCGTTGGCTGTTAGATCATAGGCAATACTGTAGCGTTGTAACAGCCAGCCTATCGCCAGCACAATGCCGATCAATAGCGCCGATAGCACGATGTGTAAGCGGGATGATTTCATCGTTATCGACCCGTTTGACGTAAGGCGTCCAGACGTATGATGGTCAGGCCCAGAAACAGTGTCATCATCAGCGTAAAGAAGGCAATGTCCCGCGTTTGAATATAGCCTTGAAAAAAACCGCGCAGGTGGACAGCAATGGATAGGTCTTGGAGTGCTTGCAACGGCAAGGTGCCAAAATTGGCACTGCCAAGCATCCAGGAAATGAGCAATAACGACAGGCTGGCAACAATTGCTATAAGACTGTGCTGAGTCAATGAGGAAAAAAAGAGTCCACAGGATGCACACGCCGCGGCACAAAGTAGTAGCCCGAACGTGGCCGATAGTGTCAGCAGCAGATCGATAGGAATGAACACGCGCATGATCAGCAACATGCCTGCGGCAAGTAGCACCAGTAAACTCAACACGCTGAGTACCCCGAGAAACTTGCCCACCACCAATGCGCGCGTGCTGACCGGTGACGACTGCCACAATGCGTAGGTATGTTGGCGAAACTCTTCACTGAAACTGCGCATGGCGAACAACGGCGCAACCAATGTGAAGGCTAGGCTCAGTGGTTCAAGGTAACGCACTGCCATAAACCCGCTTAGCCCGGTTGGGTGATCCTGAGTGGCTAGTTGCCCCTGCACCGTGATAAACGCTTCAAGTTGTTTCAAAAACAAATAACCAAACAAAGCGGCCATGATGGCAGCCATGATCCAAGTTTGCGCGTTGCGCAGCAGGCTGGCACATTCGTGGCGAGCAACAACCCTGATCATGAGGTAGCGCCGTGAAAAATCAGTTCCAGATCGGTGCCGTCAGCGGGTCGGTCAGCCACCAGACGCCCAGCATGAATGATCGCAATGCGATTGCAGATTGCCTTGGCCTCGGAGAGTAAATGGGTCGAAAATATAATGGCCTGTGACTGAGCAATGTCACTAATTAGTCTGCGCATGCCTTCCATTTGTTGCGGGTCAAGCCCGTTACTTGGTTCGTCTAGCAATACGACGGCAGGCTCATGAATCAGTGCCTGCGCCAGGCCCACCCGTTGTCTGAAACCTTTGGACAGAGTCCCAATAAGTTTATGTTGGACGTCACCCAAGTCGCACTGCTCTGTTATAGCTGTTTGTCGGCTCCTTAGTTTGGTCGCTTTCAAGCCGCGTATTTGTCCTGCCAGCTTTAAGTATTCACTCACACGCATATCGTTATACAGCGGTGGTTGGTCTGGCAGGTAGCCGATATGTTCGCGCGCAACCAGTGGGTGATCTTCCATGGACAAACCCTTTACTGACACTGACCCGCTGTCTGGCACCAGTACGCCACACAGCATACGTAGCGTTGTTGACTTGCCAGCGCCGTTCAGTCCCAGCAAGCCGAGAACATCGCCCCTAGCCAGCGAGAAAGATATGTCATTGACCGACGCGCTCTCACTCAAGCGCCTGTTTAATTTGTCAGCGACTAACACGCTGGGCGACGTGCCAGCTTCTGCAGCATGGCTCAATTCAACGTCCGTCACGGGCATATTGGCATTTCATAAACAGGTCAGATGGAGTGAGGCGCAAAGTATAGAGCAGAGTAGGGGGTTGCTAAGTCTGTGCAGCAGTTATGCCGTTCTGGTAACGGTGGAATAAAAGTTGTCGCAGAAAAAGGATTGTTGCGTGTCATCAAAGCGTCACCCATTTGACGAATGTATTGTGTATGGTGTCTTCTTAACTAAACGGTAAGAGAGGTAATTCGCTTGTTCCTATTGGGTTTGTGGGATGTGTCAGTGTGGACTCTGGTGGCCCTAACTGCGCTGAGTTGTCACATCACGTTGTTGTCAGTAACCGTTTTCCTTCATCGCAGTCAGGCGCATCGCGCCGTCGATCTGCACCCGGTGCTGCAACATTTTTTTCGCTTTTGGTTGTGGCTGACAACCGGCATGATCACCAAGGAATGGGTATCGGTCCACCGTAAACACCATGCGCGTTGTGAGGGGCCTGAAGATCCCCATAGCCCGCAGATCCATGGCATCAAAAAAGTACTGCTGGAAGGTGCCGAGCTCTACCGAGAAGCGGCAGCCGACTCCGAGGTGCTCAGCAAATTCGGTCATGGCACCCCGGACGACTGGTTGGAGCGCAATGTCTACAGCCGGTTTAATGTGTTGGGCGTGGCTGCGCTGGCAATAACTGAATTTGTTTTGTTTGGGCTGGCTGGGATTGCCATGTTTGCCATCCAGATGCTGTGTGTGCCGGTGCTCGCAGCCGGTGTTATTAACGGCTTGGCGCATTTCTGGGGGTATCGCAATTTTGAGACCGATGATGCTGCCACCAACCTGACCCCTATTGCTGCGTTAATCTGCGGCGAAGAACTGCACAACAATCATCATGCCTATCCGTCCTCAGCGCGCTTTTCATTGCGAAAATGGGAGCTTGATCTTGGCTGGGTGTACTTGCGCCTGTTTAGTTTTCTGGGGCTTGCGCGTATTCGGCGAGTGGCGCCACGACCACAGTTCGACGCCGACAAAAAGGTGATGGATATGGACACAGTCAAAGCCATCATCGCCAGTCGTCTGCATGTGATGGAAAGCTACGCCAGTAAAGTGATCAAACCTGTACATGCCCATCAGTTAAAAGCCAGCCCGGAGCACCATCACACGCTTCGCAAAGCCGCGCGGGATCTCATAAAGGTTGAGCATTTGCTCGATGAAGCGGGGCGTATGCGCGTTGCTGCCGCGTTGGCAAACAGCGATAGCCTCAATACAGTTTATGAATTACAGAATCAGTTACAAGCTATCTGGCACAAGGCGGGCGCTAGCCAGGATGCGCTGTTGCATGCCTTGCAGGATTGGTGCAGGCAAGCAGAGGCCACTGGCATAGAGTGTCTGGAAGAATTTGCTGCCCGCCTACACGGCTATCAGTTGAAACCGTTCAACGGTTAACCGTCTTCATTTGTACCTGACGGGGCGCGCATGACAACCTGCGTGTCCGCGTTGTATAGCACCTGAAAATTTAATGCTTTGCACAAAAAAGCCTGGTGTTAGCCAGGCTTTTTCTTCGTCTGCTGACAATTAAACTGGCGTCGGTTGTAAACCGCTGCACCCGTTTTTGGTTAACCTGCTTTGCGGCCCGGTTACCGGTATTACTTGATCTTAGCTTCCTTGTACATGACGTGCTTGCGAACCACCGGATCGAATTTCTTCATTTCCAGTTTGCCCGTCATGGTGCGCTTGTTCTTAGACGTGGTGTAGAAGTGCCCAGTGCCCTCGGTGGACACGAGTTTGATTTTCTCTCGCATGACTTAGATTCCTGTTTGCCGCTGGTGCTTGCTGCTTGGCTGAGTGTCTGCACGCAGTCCAGAGAAAGCGGGTTGTTTAGACTTTTTCGCCGCGTGTACGCAGATCTGTCAGGACCGCGTCAATACCGCGCTTGTCAATAATGCGCATACCGTTAGACGATACCCGAAGCGATATAAAGCGCTTTTCGGCTGCGACCCAAAAACGGTGGGTGTGAAGGTTAGGCAGAAAGCGACGCTTACGCCGATTCTTGGCGTGCGATACATTGTTGCCTGACATAGGGCTTTTGCCGGTGACCTGGCACACTCTGGACATGCGAAACTACTCCGAATAGGGACGTTTACTGCGCTTAGCCGGAGAATTATATCCAGTTACCGGCCATTCTTCAAGCTTCTTTAGGTGCTATTTTCATCTTGATTACCCGCTCAACTACCTCGGAACCCCACATGGACCGCATATTCATTACCGGGCTGTCTGTGGATACCATTATCGGTATCTACGATCAAGAACGAGTCATTCGACAACCTGTAATCCTGGACCTGGAGATGTCTGCAGATATTAGCCGAGCGGCACAATCCGAAAACGTGGATCAGGCGCTTAATTACAAAACAGTGGCAGATTTTCTGACAAAGTTTATAGAAAACAGTGAGTTTCAGCTGATTGAGACGATGGCTGAACGGGTCACAGACATTGTCAGGAACGAATTCAAGGTCCGGTGGGTAAAGCTGACATTGCACAAGCCTAATGCACTGCCGGGTAACACAGACGTGGGGGTCATTATCGAGCGTGGTGAACGTCCCAATGAATGATTTTATGACCGAGCGGAGCGACCCTGCACAGTTGCCCGATCCAGCCCCTGTTGCTCGTGACCACAGTGATCGGCTGCGCTTGCTGCTGCGCCAACGTATTACCGAGGCTGGCGGCCTGTTGAGCTTCTCTGACTATATGTCCCAGGTGCTTTATGAGCCAGGGTTAGGCTACTACATGGCAGGGGCGGCAAAATTCGGTGCGCATGGGGATTTTGTGACGGCCCCTGAAGTGTCGCCGCTCTTTGGTGCAACGTTGGCACAGCAAGCTCAAGAGGTATTGTCAAAAACGGGCGGGCAGGTGCTTGAGCTGGGTGCTGGCAGTGGCAAATTGGCACTTGCAGCGGCCCAAGTGCTCATGGAATTGGGTGATGTGGAGTATTTTATTTTGGAGCCCAGTGCTGAGTTGGTACAACGCCAGCAGCACTACTTGAAAGCAGAACTGTGCCCGGCTCACTTTGCCAAAATACGTTGGCTGGATACGCTGCCGAGCGCTTTTACCGGTGTGATTATCGCCAATGAGGTTATGGATGCATTACCCGTCGAGCGATTTCGCATTGGCAACGGGGTTGCGCAATTGTGTGTCTCCGAATCGCTGGAAACTAAGGCTGTGCCAGCACCTGCTAGCCTGCTTAAGGCTGTCTCGGCGATTGAGGCGGATCTCGGTCAGCCGTTCGCAACCGATTATGAATCAGAGGTGTGTCTGTTGCTGCGACCGTGGGTAGCGAGTCTTGCGCGCTGCTTGCGACAGGGCGTTGTCCTGCTGGTTGACTATGGGTACCCACGTCGTGAGTTCTATCTGCCGGAACGCTCTTGCGGCACACTCACTTGCTACTACCGTCACCGGGCGCACGCGGATCCCTATCATTGGCCTGGTCTACAGGATATTACCGCGCACGTGGATTTTACCGCGGTGGCAGAGGCGGGCACGTCAGAATCACTTGAGCTATTGGGCTATGCCTCTCAGTCTGCGTTCCTGATCGACAACGATCTACTGGGTCTGGCTGAGTCAGCGGCGGCGGATCTGAACAGTGAAGCGGATCGCATTGCGTTGTCACGTGCCGTAAAAACCCTGACCCTGCCAGGCGAAATGGGTGAACGATTCCAAGTAATGGCTTTCGGCAAAGGCTATGATCACGCGTTACAAGGATTTCGCACCCAGGATCTTTGCCACCGTCTCTAGATTGCGCGGTGCCTGCATCCTGCGTTAGTCCATTCCACCTCCCATCCGTGTTTCACCATCGTGCCCACACGTCGTTCGGCGACTCCTAAAGACCTTTATATTTCATGGAATTGACACATATCATCTGGCTGGCGCTGGTGCAGGGATTGACAGAATTTCTGCCCATTTCCAGCTCAGCGCATCTCATTCTGGTACCCCGCCTGTTGCAATGGCCCGATCATGGGCTGGCGTTCGATGTGGCCGTACATCTGGGAACGTTGGTCGCTGTGATTACCTACTTCAGGCGCGATATTGTGTCGCTGTTTTTGGCGTGGATCACATCCATCACTCAACGTGCTATGACACCGGAAAGCCGGTTAGCTTGGGGTGTCATTTTAGGGACGGTTCCTGCCGGGCTGGTCGGATTGGCGTTCAAAGATATCATTGAAGTCCATTTGCGTTCACCGCTGGTTATTGCAGCCACAACAATTGTCTTTGGTTTGTTGCTATGGCTGGCCGATAAACGCAGCAAACTGGTCCGTGATGAATACAGCTTGGCCTGGCAGGATTTTCTGGTCATTGGAGGTGCCCAGGCCATCGCGTTAATTCCCGGTACCTCACGCTCAGGTATTACTATTACGGCGGCGCTGCTACTGGGTTTAACGCGCGAGGCAGCTGCCCGCTATTCATTCCTGCTATCCATTCCAATCATTGTGCTGTCAGGATTGGGTGTCACCAAAGATCTGGTGACCAGTAGCCTGCCAGTGGATTGGGCCACACTCAGTATTGGTTCTGTCATTGCAGCGTTCAGCGCCTTCGTGTGCATTCACTTTTTTTTAGCGTTTATCAACCGAATTGGCATGACCCCTTTTGTTGTATATCGCTTATTGCTCGGGGTGCTGCTTTTGTGGGTGTTTCTCTAGTTTTTTATCGGAGGAATTTTCTTGCGGGCAGTGGTATCCGCGTTGTTTCTTAAGGAGCAGGAACATGCAGCTCGAATGTTTTGCCACCCAGTCCATGCACTGAGTCGTTTGCCTGCAACACCACCATACGGGTACCCTCGGGCAAGCTCAGCGTAAGAGAGCGTGTGAACGGTTGTTCATTTTCGTGAGGATGCGCCAATTCGCGACTACCGAGCAGTTGGCCATCGGCTGCCAGAACATCCCAGCGGTTAGCGTAGTGATCCCAGCCAGTATCGCTATGCAATACAGTGGCATCGATGCGGAAACGATTGTCGCCTAACGGGGTAATTTTACCGTCTACAACATCCGCTTCGCCGGCAATGACAGCGGCGCTAGTGAGTAGCGTTGTAACGACAACCGATGCGGTGAGTAATCTTGAGAGTGCGTTGGTACCGGCGATTGAGTGAGCCTGACGATTTGTGTGGTTAGACATGGGGCATCCTTAAATTGAGTGGTGATGGTTCGTCTACAGGATCAGCTGTGATGAGTCATGAAGCAACCTGAAAGCGAGCAAGTGTTGTACAGTTTGCCTGGAGAGTGTGTGCGGAGTAAACACGGTTACCGCTGCATCTCTTGGCTTGACATCATGAGGCTTTTTGCACCCCGATACCCAGTAATGACCCGAAATATCCTTGGAGATTCCCGCGCGGTGGGACCTGTGACGCAGTTCTCGCTGCTGCTGATCCCCATCGTCATGAATTGCTTCTTCATGGTCTACTCCCTGACTGGCTGGATCATTGATGGACGAGACAAATTAAACTGGTCGTTGGAAGCCCTGACGGTGGGTCTTTGGGTGGCTGCGGGCTTGATTATATTCTGTGTGCTCGTCATTGTTTTAACCTATTGGCGAGGCGGTCATCGTTGGCACCCACTGGTGGTATCCAGCGTTGGTCACATCGTGCTTGCTCTGCTGCTCACACTCTCAATTTTTATAACCGTGAAGCTGTAGACATTCACCTTAGGAATTGTAGGATTTTTCCGCTAGCTCAATACCAGACAGCATTTCTAATCACTAAATACATTGATGTATGAGTTTTGATTTTGCACCAGCAGGAATGATGAGTATCCAGCACCTGCGATTCAAGCGTTTGTGGATCGCTGTGGGTATCCTGATGGTGTTGCTGGTTGCCGTGGCATCGATAATTTCCATACCCACACCCGTCAAGGTGTTGATGTTGCAAGACAAGGTGATGCACACATTGGCTTATGCCAGTTTAATGGGTTGGTTTTCGCAGATCTACCGTCACGATCTCACCCGGTTAATTATCGTCGTGGGTCTGGTGAGTATGGGCATCGGGATCGAATTTGTGCAGGGCATGGTGCCGTCGCGGCAATTCGAAATACTGGATATGATTGCCAATACCTCTGGTGTGGTTTTGGCCTGGGCACTGGCCTATACCTGGGTTGGTAATGTCTTGCCGTGGTTCGAATCACTGCTGTGTCGTAAGGTGGTGCGCGCCTGAGTTCAGTAGCAGCAGAACTAAAGTCAAGAATCCAACTCTAACCGGTGCGCCAGCTTCAGAGTTTCTCATGTCCTGTCTTGAATTTGCGTCACTACGCCGCCTGCTCGCTATGCAGTGTTTACAGGCAGTAAGGTCTACTGTACAGGCTACGATGCGTATTGGCGCCCTCCCGGTTGTAGCGCTAGTTGTCGCTTGCGGCATAACCTTGGGAGTTGCTCAAAACGCATCCGCCCAGGTGTTGCAATTCCCGCAAGGGGAGTTTCCACGCACTAATTTTCAAAAGTCCTCGGTAGATATTGAAGAGATATTCTCCGGTGGCCCTCCGCGCGATGGCATCCCGGCTATCGACAAACCAGTGTTTGTCACGGTGGATGAGGCCGGACAATGGCTGATGGATCAAGAGCCTGTTATCGTGCTTAGCGTGTCGGATCAGACCAAAATCTACCCGCTGCAAATTATGATGTTTCATGAGATCGTCAACGACACCATTGCGGGCACACCAGTGGCAGTTACGTTCTGCCCGTTGTGCAATGCCTCTATTGTGTTTGATCGAACTTTGGGCGTTGATGATACCCAACAGGTGCTGGATTTTGGCACCACAGGCAGGCTTCGTAAAAGTGATCTCGTTATGTATGATCGTCAAACAGAAACCTGGTGGCAGCAGTTCACCGGCATTGGCATTATCGGTGATTACACCGACATCCGTCTTGAGCAATTGCCCTCACAAATTGCTAGCTTTGACCAAGCCCGTCAGTACTTTCCAGATGCGCAAGTCTTGAGCACCGAAACCGGTTACCAGCGGCAGTATGGTAGCAACCCCTACCGCGGCTATGATGCAATTGACAACAACCCGTTTCTGTTTAAGGGTGATCTGGATCCGCGCCTGCCTGCAATGGAGCGTGTTTTAAGTATCCGCACCGACGGCGCTACGCATTTGGTTCCAGTGACACCATTGAATGATGTGCCAGTGGTGAACCTGCAGATATCAGATAATCCTGTGGTTGTGTTTGCCGCATCCACCGCGGCATCGGCACTGGATGCTGGACGTATTGCAGAGTCACGTGCTATTCCCGCCGCCGCCGCGTTTGCGGCTGTTGTTGGGAACGATGCACTGACATTTTCATTGCGTGAAGACATCATCGTCGATCAACAGACCGGTACACAGTGGAATGGCTTTGGTTTAGGTATCAAGGGTGAGCACCAGGGCGTGCAATTGAAGCAGGTAGATGCCGGTGTGCACTTTGCCTTTGCGTGGTTGGCGTTTGACCCTAATGCTGTTGTTGAACAAATCGACTAAGGACCTGCACTTGCGCGACGTGCGCCCAGCCTGGACTAATTCTCAACGCAGAAGGCCGCTCCCACCCATTTTTTCACCAAACCCTTTCTCTACATGGCTGTTGTGCAAATCGCTTGTTGCTGGAAATAGTGACTAACAACTTGCGCCGATTGCGAGCAGAATTCACCTCAGTTTTTCAACCACTGCTTAATCGATAATACACGGGCTTGCGTTATCGCCTCTGCAATGCGTGACGTGTCGCCGGTGGCTTTGGCTATCTGGGCGACGTCGGGTTTGCAAAAATGCAGGGCTGCTGTTTTCAAATAAGCGGCTTGTGGGTAGGCATCCTCTTCATGCCCCAGGCGACCTTTCGCGTCGGCTTCGCACACCAGCAAATACTGCGCAAATCGATGTGGATTGCGCACGATATCCAGCGCTTGAAACAGCTTGACCAGCGAGCTGGCATTGAGCTCACGAGCCCGATGGCAATGGGTGTGATAGCGCGCGGTGAGTACGGCCAGTTGGCGAGTTTTGCGCGGTATTCGGAGTCGTTCGCAGAGATTTTCTGTGAGCTGTGCGCCGCGTTCTTCGTGGCCCTTGTGCGAGGGTAGTTCGTCAGTGGGTGTCGTTGCCTTGCCCAGGTCATGGCAAAGTGCTGCGAAGCGCACACAAGGATCACCGCTGAGCTGCGATGACTGTTCTAACACCATCATGGTATGCACACCGGAGTCGATCTCGGGGTGCCACCGTACCGGTTGCGGTACGCCAAATAACGCATCAACCTCGGGCAGTATCACTGCCAGCGCGTTGGCCTCTCTCAACGTGTCGAAATAGGCACGCGGCGTCTTTGCCTGCAATGCACCGGCCGTTTCCTGCCAGACACGTTCCGCAACCAGATTGCTGACTTCACCCTGGTGAACCATGTCACGCATTAACTCACGGGTGGTATCGGCAATCGTAAAACCCAGGTGACTCAGGCGGGACATGAATCGTGCGACGCGCAACACGCGCACAGGATCTTCGCTGAAGGCTTCGGACACGTGACGCAACGTGCGTGTTCGGATATCTGCCTGGCCGTTGTAAGGGTCTATTAAGGTACCATCAGCAGCTTTTGCCATAGCATTGATGGTTAGGTCTCGGCGGCTAAGATCCTCTTCGAGCGTTACTGTTGCCGCTGTGCTGAATTCGAAGCCGTGATAGCCCGGCCCGGTTTTTCTCTCCAGCCTGGCCAGTGCAAATTCTTCGTGCGTGTCCGGGTGTAGAAAAACGGGGAAGTCTTTACCCACAGATTTGTACCCAGCAGCAAGCATGTCGTTGGGTGTACTGCCAACAACCACCCAGTCACGATCGACAACGGGTAGTCCCAGCAATTCATCACGCACTGCACCACCAACAAGATAAGTCGTCACGAAAATTGCAGGTTCGGTTCACATATATTGGGCAATGGTACACTGCCTGCATGGCCTGTTCGACCGATGCTGATTGATCTGTCAGAACACGCGTTGGTTTGCCCAGCAACTGTGGCGATCATGGCGGGGTCTGACACCTTATGCGCCTATGTTTTTCAACTGACACTATCTGAACGCTGAATTCTTGAGCACTGACTTCGTCTTCAAAAGACCGCTCCGCCGATTGATTGTCATGGTGGCATCTGTTGTGATGGTACTTGTCTTGGCTGGCTGTAGCACCATTGGTTATTACTCGCAGGCGGTCGGTGGGCATTTTAAATTAATGCGTGCCCGACAATCTATCGACTCGCTGCTCGCCAATGAAACCACAACGCCAGAGCTTCGCGAACAACTGCAAACGTTGGTCGATGCACGCGCTTTCGCGGTATCCCATTTGCTGCTGCCGGATAACGACAGTTACAGCACCTATGTAGAGACAGGTCGGGCTGCTGTAACGTGGAATGTAGTGGCGTCACAGGAATTTTCGTTGAACGCCAAGACCTGGTGTTTCCCAGTGGCAGGGTGCGTCAGTTATCGAGGCTACTTCGACAAGAATGATGCTGAGAACTATGCAGACTCCCTGGCGCAGCAGGATTATGATGTTACCGTCGGCGGTGCGTCAGCGTATTCAACCTTAGGCTGGTTTGATGACCCGGTCCTAGATACTATGTTGCGCGGCGGTGACATACGCTACGTTGGTACGTTGTTTCATGAACTTGCGCATCAGTTGCTTTATGTCAAAGACGACAGTAATTTCAATGAAGCCTACGCCACTTTTGTGGAGCAGGTAGGTACGCGAAAATGGCTAGTCCATCGCGCCCAAACAGATCGTATCGCGAGCTACGACGCTTCATTAGCAAGAGCCGAAGACTTTGTCGATCTACTCAAACGTACGCGAGACAATCTGGATAGGCTCTATGCCCAGGATCTTCCAACAGAGGATAAGCGACAGCGCAAGCAGGCTGTATTCAACACCATGCAAGAAGAGTACAAACAATTGAAAACTTCATGGGGTGGCTATGCTGGTTATGACAACTGGTTTAAGCGCGATGTCAATAATGCGCGCCTATTAGCTGTGGCCACCTATCGTCGCTATGTGCCAGCTTTTTATGCCATGTTCGACGAAGCTGGCCAGGACTTGTCGGCGTTTTATGAACTGGCCAAGCAGGTCTCGGAACTGCCGAAGGCGGAGCGGCAGGCCAAAATGAATGACTATCTTGCTCATTGATCCAGTGGGTTAACCTGCAGCGACCTGATTACCACACTGTCGAACAGCGGTAATGGACCAGACCGCTGCTCGGTGCCTGATGTCTATCGTCTGGCTGCAGCTCGCCGTTTTTGTAATCTTCCTGACCAGTCTTCTGTACCGATATAGCGAGGTACCACCGCATCAAGTGAAGTTGGCTGGCGCGGGCACCCGTCCGCACACACGCTAGCGGTTTGCAAAGACAGGTAGTTGTCGCGGGTAAATGGTTTGCCCGGTACAAACTCCATGACTCTTGCCTGCAGTCTGGCCGCCCAGTCAGGCAGGCCAATAATTTTTCGCGATAAGCCTGCGGCATCAGCGGTGTACTGAACCAGTTCGCGCAGTGTGTAATCGTGTGGTCCGCACAGTTGGATTGCTGCACCGACAGCATCGGGATCATCAATGGAATCAATCATGACCCGGCACACGTCACCGACGAACACTGGCGCCATGCGGGCATCAGGAACGGCCAGCGGGAATACAGGGAGGGCGCGCAGTAGACCTGCGAAGCGGTTGAAGAACGCATCATGCTCGCCAAATATGATAGAAGGCTGAAAGATCGTCCATTGCACGCCGTTTGTGTTACGCACCAGGTCTTCAGCGCTGCCCTTGGTACGCAAATATTCGCTACTGCCGTTTTCAGCGTCCGCGTGCAGAGCGCTCATGTGCAGATAACGACCCACGCCGCCAGCAACGCAAGCAGCCAGTACTTTTTCGGTTAACCCCGAATGGGCCCCAGTAAAGCTACTTTCAGACGAGTGACTGCCCTCATTGAGAATACCCACCAGATTAATCACAGCCGTGGCGTCCGTTAGGGCCGCTGCCAAAGCCTCAGCATCGTGAACATTCACTTCGCGGGCTTCCACATTGTGCATGGTGCGCACCGTTCGCACCCGCTGTGCCCGTCTGGTTAGTACAACGACTTCGTCAAACTGCTCTGCTAGCCTGCAAGTCAGTTGTGTGCCGACGAAGCCGGATCCACCTAACAGCACTACGCGACGATTTGACATCTGACACTGAACTCCTGAGCAATGAGCTAAATGGGAACAAGCTGACGGTACCTACCGGAAAATCGGCGGTTTCTGACAAAGCTTGCGTACCTGTTGCGGGTATGGCGTCCGGTTCGTGTGCCACAACACAACTTGCTGGGGCTATTTTGCCCCAAAGCGTTACGCTATGGCACCTTTCGGTCTGCTCTTGAGGGGGTTAAATCGCCTGTGACGGTATTATTTATGCCCCCGCAAATAATTCTGGTTGGCGTATCTGTCAACTTATCGCCATAGTACGCTGGCCAAACGTACCCAGCGTTTACAAAATAGTCCTGTAACTGCCGTTCGCCCAACACGACGCTGCGCGATGCGACCTGACAGAGTATCTGTCATCGCTAAACAACGCTTTGTGTTGTCCTTGCCCCCTGGAAACCTGTGAAGCTTATGTCTGCACTGCCTGAATTTGAGAACCATGCCGAACAGACGGTCAAGATGACTACCTGTTACATGTGCGCCTGTCGATGTGGCATCAAGGT
>CALKXZ010000457.1 GCA_938003775.1 uncultured Granulosicoccus sp.
GTGGTTTTCCCCGTTTGGTTCAAGCGTCAATTGATTGGTGCGCTGTGTAACCGGTTACATTTGAACACTTGCGAATCGGTTTGGTCAGGCATCTGGTGGGTGGAGGAGGGATTGTCGTGAGCAGGACTTGACGCACAACCCCGTGGGGCGAGCCTATGTGTTGTATCAGCTGCTCAACGAAGACTGGGATGTTGATTTGATTGGACCCATGTGGTCACGCTATGGTGAGTCGCTGTGGGAGCCACTTCAACAAGAGACTCTGAATATACGCAGTTTTCATTGCGACCGTTTGGAGGATTTTGTCCCCAAGGCTGAGGTAATGGCAGCGGCTAAAACCTACGATCTTGTTTATGTCTGTAAACCCAGATTACCGGCTCTTTATCTCGGGGCTCTCATCAAGCAGAGCAGTGATTGCCCGATGTTGCTGGATGTGGATGATTTCGAACTGTCTTTCTTCAAGAATCACGAGTATGCCGAACTTGACGACTTACAGGACAATCTGACGCAAGCACTGGTTGAGCCGTACGAAGAGCTGGCTACACGCTATGCTCAGTCTCTGGTCACTGAAGCCGATGCCGTGACCGTATCCAATGTTGCCTTACGCGATCGATTTGGTGGGCACATAGTGCGTCATGCTCGAGATGAATCAACGTTTCAGGTCAGCGACGATGCGCGTAATGCTGCCAGAGCCCGCCTGGGTATTGAAGATGATGAATTTGCGCTAGTGTTTGTCGGTACGCCACGACCGCACAAAGGCGTCGGTGAAGTTGTCAGGGCGTTGCACGAAATAAACGATCAAAAAATAGTGTTCCATATTGTTGGAACCCTGACTGATCAGCAGCTACGCGACCAGCTTTCCCAGTACACGCAAGCACGTGTAGTGCTTCATCCAAACTGTGCATTTCAAGAATTGCCCGTATTGCTTGCTGCCGCTGATCTGGTGCCCTTGATTCAGGATGTCACTCACCCTATCAGTCAACATCAAATTCCTGCAAAAATTTCAGATGCCTTATCATTGGGAATTCCGGTTCTGGCGACTAATACACCGCCACTGCGAGACCTAATAGCACAGGGTGCCATCACAGCGACTGACATCGAAGGACTAACAGATGCCATACGTCGATGTCGTGATAACACACAATCGCGTTCGATACTCAATGCCCAACTTCGCAGGACATTCTTAAGTGAGTTAGGGACGAGTGTCAATCGAACTCGACTTAACCTGGCAGTGGATGAAGCTGAACTGGCTTGCAGTCCGTTGTCAGACAAAATGCAGCAATTGCTGAATACGTTTCGGGCGCAGTACAAAGCCTCACAATTGCCGCCAGATCAAGCCCAGAATCAAACAGTCACGCACCTGAGTCATCGTTTTGGGCATCGCGTGTCTCGCCGTATACCATCGTTTTTGGGAGGAAAGGCAGATCAGTACGATATCGCGTTTTTTTGGAAACAGAACGATTCGGGAATCTATGGTCGTCGCTCCGATATGCTTGCCAAACACTTGGCTGCGTCCGGTCGGGTGAATCGTATCGTGCATTTTGATGCGCCCGTGTCGGCCAGTACACTCGATCAACATTTTAGTTCGACTGAAAAACAAGCGCGTGGTCAGCAACAACACATTTTAAAAAATCTATTCGATCGACAATTAGGGTTGCACGATGATTCGATCACTAATCACCGCACGTTCGTCTACTCACCCAGTCAGAATCGGGGTCAATTTGTTGATCAACCTATAGCAAAACAAGCAGCCTATGTCCGCTATGTTCGTGAGCAGCTCGAAGCTGCTGGTATGCGGCCAGAGAGAACCTATGCTTGGTTTTGCCCGGTTATCTGGGATGCAATGGAGCTTATCGACAAGGTAGGCTTTGCGGGGGTTGTGTCCGATCTTATTGATGATCAACGCGCTTGGAATGCCAATAAAAATTACAATACTCGCTTGGATAAAAACTATCAGCAGACGCTCAGTCACTCGGATCTTGTTTTTACCAATTGCGATGCATTGGCAGATGGAATGTCAGGCTATGCCGAGAAAATCCATGTTGTGCCAAATGGTGCAGAGCGTTTCTTGCAGCAAGCTGTGAGAGATAAACCGGCTGCCCTAGCGGCGTTGGATGGACCGATTGTCGGGTACGTGGGTAATTTGCGAGATCGAGTGGATTGGCTGTTGTTGCAAAAGACTGTATCTGATATGCCAGAGGTGAATTTTGTATTTCTGGGACCCTCTGGGGACAATCCTAATGCTGATAGTCTCGCTATGCATGCCAATGTCCATATGCTCGGGGTAGTGCCCTATGATGAGGTGCCGGGATGGTTAATGCATTTTGATGTCGGAATCGTTCCGCATGTCAACAATCGCTTAACTGAGCGGATGAATCCGTTGAAGGTTTATAACTACTTTGCAGCGGGTTTGCCCATTGTATCCACTGAGGTGTCTAATTTGGGCGCGCTGGGTGATGCGTTAACAGTGGCCGAATCTACTGATGAATTTATAGCGGCGGTGCGCGTTGCTATCGACAACCGACCAGATACCAGCATACCAAGTTGGCAGGCGACAATGGATTCGATTGCATGGGACACTCGCGTTAACGATATTCTCAGTGAAATGGACAAGAAATTTCTGTCTCAATTTTTGCGTAGCGCCTAGTTGACTCACTCATGAAATTGTCCAGTCTGGCGTTATTGCCACGACCATTAACTAAGAGTCGTCGTCGTAAGAGCGCTAAATTAGCTCGATGGTCAATTGATCTATGCAGCCAACGACATGTGCAGGGTTGGGTTTATACCCCCAATGATCCAGATAGGCTGATTAAGGTCCGTGTGTTGGCTGGTGGGCAAGTAGCTGGTGAGGTGCTTGCAGCTGCCTTTCGGCAGGATCTAAAAAGTGCTGGTCACGGTACTGGGAAATATGGATTTGAGCTATCGCTTGAAATTCTTGACAATATGCCGGATGCATTATTAATTCATTTTATTGATGCGCAAAGTAACGCCCCACTTGATGAAACGCTGGTTGTGTTTGGAAATGAAACGCCAGCACAAATCAACATTTGTCAGCTTGATCAAAATGGAATTCGTGGAACCATCCATGCCCCCGAGGGACAATGCCAGCAAGGTGATGTTGTCTGTGTATTTGCAGACAATGCTTTCGTTGCCAGTGCGCCATGCCATGCTAGCGCTGATGAATCAAAGTTTGTGTTCAGAATGCATCTGCCTGCAACACTCTACGATGGTAATCCACACGTTTTTGATGTTGAAATTGCAGGGCGAAGTAGTCGCTGTGATTTAGTCACGGACATTTTGCCAGCGGTACCCACGCCGTGGTCAGTGATTCGAGACAGCAGTATTGCACATGGTTATGCGGGTCTCTCACGTTTGGCTGCATGGCGTTATGATGCCCTGCGTTCACATGTGCGCTCTGCGGTTTCGGCGTCTGATCCTAATGAATATCTGGCTAATATCACGCAGGCCCATGATGTTGTTGTTGAAGGCTATACAGCCAGACGGCACTTCCCAGTGTTGTCATTACCACCGTCTGATAATCCTGTGGTGTCAATAATTATTCCGGTCTACAACCAGTTTGCACTAACGTATCATTGTCTGGCCTCATTGATTCTCTCCGCTGGCCAGCAGTCATTCGAAGTTATTGTCGTTGACGATTGTTCAACGGACCAGACGCTAGAAATTAACGGCATCGTATCAAATCTTAAGGTCATCAGAAATGATGAGAATCAGGGTTTTTTGCTTAATTGCAACAAGGCCGCAGAGATGGCCTCTGGTGAATATGTGGCTTTTCTCAATAATGATACTGAAGTGTTAGCGGGCTGGCTGGATGAGTTGGTTGATGTTTTTGATCGATTTTCGGGTGTGGGTGCTGTCGGTGCGAAATTGATATACCCCGATGGGCGATTACAAGATGCTGGAGGGCTGGTTTGGGATAATGGTGTGCCATGGAATGTTGGTCATGGGCAGAATGCCGAGGCGCCGGAATACAACTATGTACGCGATGTGGATTATCTCACTGGCGCAGCTCTTATGGTTCACAAAACGGCATGGCATGCAGTTGAGGGATTCAGTGCTGAGTACATACCCGCCTATTACGAGGATACGGACCTGGCGTTTAAACTACGAGACGCTGGTTATCGAACGCTCTATTCGCCACACGCACGGGTTGTACATTTTGAAGGAATGAGCAACGGCACCTCGCTTGAGCGTGGTGTAAAGCGTTATCAAGCATTGAACGCCGCGCATTTTACCAATACTTGGAAAACTGCGTTTTCTGGCAATGGTCAGGAGGGGGTAGAACCGGGCCTGGCCAAAGATCGCAATCGTACGCTTAGAGTGTTAATGGTAGACCATGCTGTACCTGCTATTGGGCAGGATGCGGGCAGTTACGCAGCGGTGCAGGAGATGCGCCTGATGATTGCGCTGGGCTGCAAAATCACGTTCCTACCCTGCAGTCTTGAACACCGCGGAATCCATGTTGAATATCTACAAAAAATGGGTGTGGAGTGCATTCATGCACCGTTTTTCGTGTCAGTCAATGAATTCCTGCGACGTCGAGGGCAGGAGTTTGATGCGGTATATGTGACACGCTACGATATCGCCGAGCGTTTATTGCCCAACGTTCGTGAATTAACGCATGCAAAAGTGCTGTTTAACAATGCAGATTTGCATTTCCTGCGTGAGTTGCGTGGTGTTTTTGCCAGTGGTGAGACAGACACCAGTGGAGCTGAAGCAACCAAACAGCGTGAGCTGGCAGTTATGCGTGACGTGGATGCCGTATTGTCGTACAACGACACTGAGCAGGCTATTATTGCATCGCATCTGATGCGCGACGATCACGTGTTTACGTGTCCTTGGGTCTTATCTGAAGAGGGCACAAGACAGGGATTTGCCGAGCGCACTGATATCGCGTTCATGGGCGGGTTTGGACATCCACCCAATATTGAGGCGGTTCATTATTTTGTAGAAAAAATACTCCCGCTGCTTCATCAAAAACAGCCTGAAATCCGTTTACATATTTGGGGTAGTAGGATACCTGAAAGCCTATCGAATCTGGATGGTGAAAGGATCATCGTTGAGGGATATGCAGAAACTCTTGCCGATGTTTTTGATCATTGTCGGGTCTTTATAGCGCCGTTGCAATCCGGTGCCGGTATCAAGGGTAAGGTACTAGATAGTGTGGCGTATGGTGTCCCCACCGTATTATCTCCCATTGCAGCCGAGGCGACCGGGCTTGTACATAACGTGAGTACGCTTATAGCCAGTACACCAGAGCAGTGGGCGCATGAAATTGGTAGGCTTTACACAGACCCAGTGTTATGGGAACAGCTGACTGCAGAAGCCAGTACTCTGGTTCAAACAACCTACTCGTTTGCGCAAGGTTTAACTAAAATGCGTGCGGTTTTTGAGTATCTTGAACTACTGCAGCCTGATATTTTGTCAGAGCAGCGAGCCTAATGATAGCGACTCAAAAAAGACGTGACGTGATTGTTCACTACCATTTATTTAAAAATGGTGGATCATCCATTGAGCGAATGTTGCGCAGTTCATTTGGTCATCAATTTCAATCATTTGACAAAGACCAATCCAGTGGTAGGATTCCAGCCATTGAGCTGCAACATTATTTGCAGAACAATACCGAAATTAGAGCAGTGTCCTCACATCAGCTGCTGCCGCCACTCATTGGGGGTGAGTTTCGTGTTTTGCCGGTAATATTTTTACGCCATCCACTACTGCGTGTACGCTCTGCTTATCTATTTGAGTGGCAGAAACAGTTAGGTTTAAACACCCCCAAGGGCAGTTTTTCTGACTATATACAATCAAAGTTTGATAAATCATTCAGTAGTGTTATTGCTGACTTCCAAGTATCACGCCTGTCCCATACTGATTACGATAACCCCCGCCAAGCGATGAAAAGTCATGATGTTCAGCCATTGGAACGTGCACAGAATCTGCTGGATAGCCTGCCGTTTTTTGGACTGGTTGAACGATTCTCAGATTCTCTAACCTGGATGCGCTCGATCGCCTGTGGGCGTTTTCCAGAGCTTGAAATTACAGAATACAAAGAGAATGTACTGCAATGTGATTCTGGATCAACCGTTGAGCGACTTGATGCTATCAGGACCGAAATTGGGGATTCGCTGTACTTTGAGTTGTGTCACCGTAATCAACGCGACTTACAACTATACGCCTATGCACTGGGAAGCTTTAATCGTGTGATGAAGGGCAGCAATGCAGCTACCACCAAGCCAACTCTGGTGTCACGACTACGCGCCGCAGCGGCATCGCGATGAACGGCGGGAGGATTGATAATGGCATTACCCGTTAAGCTCGACAGCGGATTACAAGAAACCGCGTCAGCTGAGATTATTGAATTAAACCCCAAGGTTGATCCAAAAGCGACAGGAACGGACAACCTGGTAAAACGCGCGGTGTTTGATCTGTTGACATTAGTAACAGATGCTCAAGAGCATCGCGAAGAACTAATGGCTCGCGGTATACAAGATCAAACGATAAAAATGCTGGTTGAAATGGGATTTCATAACCGTGTGGGAGAGCAAGCGACACTTGCCAAGACAGCACTTGAAGCTTCATGGAGTGCGCATGGTGAAAATGCGATCACGGCAGAGCAACTGGATTCGCACTTGATTCAACTGGTTGCGCTCGAACGGGATATAGCCCACATGCGTAGGCTTGCGCGCCAACAGGGCTTAAATTTGCCCGCTCTCAATACCATCACCTTCCAGATACATCAAAACCCAGGAGATGGCGGTAAAAATGCCATCAATACGATTCTCGCTTATGCACAAGCCTGTGATATCGAATTAGACGGTATAGAGCAGATCGTTCAGAAGCTGAATTCTGAGAGTCATTCAGTGTTGCCCAATATCCAGCGCCGATCAGACACTCAACGCGGCAATTCCAAACAACTGGCTAAAGAGGTCATCATTGGTTTAATTCTAGGCTTATTCGTGATGTGGATGGTTATTTAGCCTAGTGCTTACGATGGGGAGTTAACAGTGGTTGATTTTCCCGCTGGAGCTTTTGTCTATTGTGGGATCGGTTTTAAGGCACAGTGCTGACTAGACGGGCCGAGTGCGAAATCAAAAGCACCGATGCAATCAGAGAGTGACAGTCCAGTGAAGGATCACAGTTAAACAGCTCTGTTTTTTAGCCACTTGTTGATCGTGCGTTATGCAACATTTTTTATTGCTATTGCATCCTGATTTTCTATGTGCAAAAGTGACTTGTACAGGTCTGTGTGCGCATTAAAGGACGCTAGTGGATCGTAAGTGGAGCGTATGTTATTGCTCAGTCTGTCACGCGTTTCAGGATTCTGAACAGCGATGATAAACTGCTCTGCAAGCGCATCACTGCTTCGCGCACGAAAATGTAAACCAGTGGTTTGATGGATCACTTTCTCAGCCATGCCACCAATATCGCTGCAAATTACTGGAACACCAAATTTCCTTGCTTCAAGAATGACCATGGGGGAGTTTTCCCACCATTTGGACGGTACCACAATCCAGTCGCTGTCTTTCATCAACCCAGCTAGTTCACTAGGCTGATATTGCCCGTGGAATGTGACCGTATCATTGAGCTCATCCAGACGGTTCTGGATGTCGCGTTGAAGCGACTTAGGCTGTTTGCTCAGACCCGAGCCATTAATACCAATTTGAATATCACCGCGAATTTTTGCGGGAAGCTTAGCTACAGCATCAAGCAGAACATCGACACCTTTAAACCAGTTGATTTGTCCGAAAAAATTGATGCGCACTGGACGACGATTCAGGCCGCTGCCTGCATCTGGACGAAGGACTGTTGGTGATAATGCGCCGTCACTGTTTGTCGATGAATCCTGGGTGGTTTCTATAAGATTGTCTATGACACGGATTTTTTCAGAATCGATTCCCCAATTAACATAGCGTTGTTTGAGAAATTCGCTTGGCGATATGAATTGATCAACCAGAGAAAAATGTGACTTAATAAATTGCTCGCGAAGCATGAAATCCTGTGCCGTGTAATCTTTA
Source organism: uncultured Granulosicoccus sp. (assembly GCA_938003775.1). GTDB lineage: Bacteria > Pseudomonadota > Gammaproteobacteria > Granulosicoccales > Granulosicoccaceae > Granulosicoccus. Next base: position 8,031 of record CALKXZ010000457.1, read on the forward strand.
AAGCACCTAGAACAGCTCGCAGGTGATGACTCTGAACACAAGCTGTTGTCGATGGGTTTGATCATTTGGCCACGATTGTGGCAGATGGCCAGGTATTCGTGTAGGGTCAGTACGATCGGTGTGTCTTCACAATAGTTTTTAACCTCGCGAATCAGCTCCAGACCCAAATGCAGGTAGTGATGAAAGTGAACGATGTCTGGTTGGCAAATGTCAAGTGCTTCTCGGAAATCTCGCCATACCTTTGATTTGTCAGGTTGCGAGAAACGAAACCAATCAGGCATATTGGAATAGAACAGTATTTCATTGGGTCTGCCTGTGCCAGAGAACGGAGTTCCACCGTGCTGAAGTGCTAGTTGTTCATGACGTGCAAAGAATGTCGATGAAAAAGTGTCGTGTGTATTGACGCTATTGTGCAAATGATAGGCGGCAAGCTCGCCACCGCCGGCACCAAAATCTGGGTGCCCATGGGAGACCATCAAGATTTTTTTGGTAAGGCTCATTTAACGGTACTGGATTTTAACTGACGGATAGTACTGTCCCACTTATTCGAGTGTTGCCAGCAGTTGTAGTAGGTAAGATCAGTTTTCCATTGTTGATCAGAAACAAGAGACTGCGATTGACGTTCTAAGTGATAGAGAACAACGGTTTCCGCCATTTTTATACGCAAACCATGTTGTCGTGCTTTTAAGCACAAGTCCGAGTCTTCGTAGTCGCCGAGTATATAGTTTTCATCCAGACCGTTGATTGCTAGGTAGTGGTCGCGTTTGATGAGTAAGCAGGCCCCGGTGACACTCTCACAGTCCACTAATGATTGACTGGCAGGAACGAGACCCACGGGAAACCCTTTCGCTGGGTGTAAATTTATCCAAAGGTCATCAGCGAACATTGATGCGTGGAATTGCATGCCATTGTGTTGAATGGTATTGTCTTCATAGATTAATCGAGCACCAACAATACTATTGTTGATGTGATCAGCAGATAATGCGAGCAGTGCTTGTAGCCAACCCGGTTGCACTGGCAGTACATCAGAATTAAGTAACAATAGAGTATCAGCAGAAGCATGCTGTACACCTGAATTATTGGCTCCTGCGTAACCAAGGTTACTTTCTAAAAAGAGAACACTGAAGGCAATTTTGTAGACTTTCTCCAGCATTTTTATGCTGTCCATGATCGCGGTGTTTAAACGCGGATCATCGATAACGTATAAAATTTCATGGCGTTGCATATCAACGTCATTGATAAATTGTGCCAGTTGATGCTCGATGAAATCATAACGCCCATAGATAGGGATGATAAGTGAGACCACTGGGTTTAATGATCGTAAATGTTCATTACAGCGCACTAATTCGCCGGTTTTATCTGGCTGTGAGCGATTACTCCAAGCGCTGCGTATTGCTGGCCCAAATACATCGTTAAACAAAGCGCGACGCCCTGGCATCGCGACCGGTGCGCGTTGCAAAATATTACGTACCGTTGCGAGTGTATGACCAGGCGCAGGGCGTCGCTTGTACCGAATCAGTCGATGTTGTCCATTGCGTAAATGCACTCGCAATCCACAAGGCTGAACGGTTGTATTAACTTTGCTAGTGGATTTATCGCAAGTTGTATTTGTGTCAACAATAGATACGTGAAACGCAAACGCTGGTTGATCGCAATTGGGTAGTAGTTCGGACGCAATTTTTCGTTTGCCACTGGTATAGCTTCTAAAATATTTCTCAGTGTTAACGAATGTGCCGTTTTCTAACCACAGATCCACAGCGACAATCTGATTGTAAGGGTCTAACTTATGACCACTTGCAAAAACATGACAAGGGTCAGTCGTCACCATTGTGTCAATCGTTATTTGCGGAAAACGACTCAGGTTGTAACGCAGTTGAAACAACTGCCGTCGACTCGCGCGCCAGCGTTTCTCGCCAACTAATGCGCGACAATGCTGCTTAAAGCTCTGCGATGTCGGTTGCGGATTTGTCATCGGGATTAATCAACAGTGAGTGTGGCTATTCCCGGTTAAACGGCATATCCGAGCTCGTTGAGCTCCTCGCCTAGTTCTGTTGAGAATACGGTTTGTACCTCATGACTCAATTCTTTGCGCCAACGCTCCACTGATGAGGCGGGGTCTTTGCTGGTCATGTGCTTGGCTTTTATGGCCTTATCTTTCATGGCGTGCTTCAGGTTGAGTGGCGTGCCCAACCAATTGGATAAGCGCGCCACCTCGCGTTTGCCGTCCAGAATAAGATCTTCATACCGTAGATAAATACGCCGCTCATCGGTGTCGGACTCAATCATTGATTGCATGAAGTCACGACGGTTTCGACACAGCCGGGTAGCAAAACTCAAATCAGTGTCCTTATCCTGCCAGCCAAACGAGTGAAAGCCGCGTTTTCGGTTAAAATTTTTGATGGACACCATCTCGTCGCGAGGATCGCGTAGTAGAAATATGTTGCGAGCTTCCAAGAGTTCATTTGCATAGGCAGCGGTTTGGTGTGGGACCTTCTCGGCGTAGAATGCGGTCGAATTCTCAGCAAGGCCTCGTTGCAAGCGCATTGAGTGGGAAAATTCACGCCATATTGCGCCAAATAAATGGCGCGACAGTGCGTCCTTGTCGATCGACTCATTGCGTTCGTAGGGTAGGCTGGCGATGGATGGATGTTCACACCGGAACAAAACATCGTTATTCCAGCTATCACCAGTATTGGCTGGCATACGAACCATGCGGGCCATGTTGTACGTGTAAGTCAGGTAGCGGTTCTCAAAGGGGTAAGTTCGCTCAAAACAGACGTTGTCTCCAGTCCCCAGTATTTGCATCAGGAGTGTCGAACCGGTACGACCAAATGTGCGCACCAAAATGGGTACCAAGCTCGCCACAGGCAGTCCTCATCATTGTTAGCCATTGTAAACGTCGGCGGGCAGGGCCGATCCCAGATGCAAAAGCAGTTACCATGCCGCCTGGTTGACAGGGTGATGAATCATTGTCCGCTCATTAGTGGCCGGGATGTGTCCGTTACCCGTATCCGTCGTCGATGATGTGCATGGCTTGCTTTTTGCTGCGCTTTGGGATAGGAGTTTTGTGAAATTCACACCCGTGGTTCGCATAGTTAATACAGCACTCACCGGCTATAATCGTCGACTGCCCAGACGTTTGTGACGTCCTTTTTTTACGCATTTCCTACAGGTTAAGAATAAATAATGAATGACACGAATTCCTCCGTAAGCCTCGGCGGCAAACGTATTTTGGTGACCGGCGGTGCAGGGTTTCTGGGGTCACATTTGTGCGAAAGGTTGCTTAGCGAGGGCAACGAAGTTATTTGTATGGATAACTATTTTACGGGCTCCAAGCGCAACATCATGCATTTGATGAGCAGTCCGTCATTTGAACTATTGCGCCACGATGTGACATTTCCAATCTACCTTGAGATTGATGAAATCTACAATCTGGCTTGCCCGGCTTCGCCGATTCATTATCAGCATGACCCAGTGCAGACGACGAAAACCAGCGTGCACGGCGCTATTAATATGCTCGGGCTGGCAAAGCGCACCGGCGCTAAAATTTTCCAGGCATCAACCAGTGAGGTTTATGGCGATCCAAAAGTACATCCGCAGACTGAAAATTACTGGGGTCATGTAAATCCGATCGGTTTTCGATCATGCTACGACGAGGGCAAACGCTGTGCGGAAACCCTGTTCTTCGATTATCGTCGTCAGCATAATTTACGGATTAAAGTCGGTCGTATCTTCAACACCTATGGGCCACGCATGCATCCCAATGATGGGCGGGTGGTGTCGAATTTTATTGTGCAGGCATTGACTGGACAACCCATCACCATTTATGGCGAAGGAGAGCAAACTCGTTCGTTCTGCTACTGTCTGGATTTGATTGACGCCTTCGTGCGAATTATGAACACCGATGATTCATTCACTGGCCCAGTCAATATTGGTAACCCCGATGAGTTCACCATACGTCAGCTGGCGGAGAAGGTCATTGCCATGACTAACTCTTCATCTAAGCTAGAGTTCAAAGAACTACCCAGCGACGATCCAACGCAGCGGCGGCCGGATATCTCCCTTGCGCGCAAGGAGCTTGGCTGGGAGCCTACTATCAAGCTAGAGCAAGGCTTAGCGAAAACTATCGAATATTTCGACGGCGTACTCTCGGCTGAATCAAAACCGACCACTCACACTGCGCCAGGAAATTAATCGTACTGATGAAAGGCATTATTCTCGC
>CALKXZ010000458.1 GCA_938003775.1 uncultured Granulosicoccus sp.
CGATGAGCAGGGTGAGCTGTTGAGCTCACTGAGTATCGATAAACCGGTCGAATCGCAGCAGTTATCGCTGCTGTAGTGGCAATTTGAAAAACGAGTCGTAGCAATATCAATAACTTAAGCCGTTTGCTGTCGAACTCGGGAGAATTGATTGTGCGGTGGTGGAAATTGCTGGGTTGTGTGTCCGTGTTGAATGTGCTCTGGGTTCGTTAGCTTACGGCGATAACACGCAAATTCGTAGCAATTGTCTGATTCGCTTGTTTGTCAAGTCGATACGAAATACGATGAAGAATTCGATGAAACCTTCACATTGGCAGCACGCACCATTCTTAGTCGATATCCCGCTTGCTTATAAGCACTGGCGATCGCATCGTACATCACGTCGTTCCAAGCCTGAGCACTTGCGCTCGTTTGCGGTATCTCCGCTCAACGAGTATGGACCAAGCTCTGCTTACCAGGCGTTTGCAACAAAAGAAACTAATTACCGTATTGCATATACTTTCCAATGCATGCTAACATCTGGTAATGAGCTATCCGCGCCATTGATAGCTGGAAGGCAGTGAAAAAGCATTACGCTCAACTATAGACGACAATGTCTTGAAAACACCCTCTAACGCAATGACAGGGTCTTTCTGACGCCATGTTGATTCCACATAAACGTGCTCGAAACGGCCCCAAACGGACCGGGCCTTAGCAATAAAAGCCGACAGGCCACGACACCGTAATCAGTATCTGACTCGCACCAATCCCGCCAGTTGTCCATCATTGCGGGAATTGTGCATTTTAATGCATAATGTAGTCACTGTGGAATAACAATTGCTCCATGCTGATTGATATAGTGTAGGGGTCGGCCAAGACAGTGAAACCTCAAAAGATAATGAATATCCCGCGAAGGAAACAGCAGCGAACCAAGGGTGCGAAGCAGAGTTCGGGTGGCAGAAGTTCAAGTGCCTTAAGCGATGCCTATAAGATTCATGGCGATGGCGTTGCCAGGATGGTTCCTGAGCGACTGATGGATCGCCCCACCTTTCAAGATAATCTTTCGGCAATTGAAAATCTGTTAGACCTAGAAAAAGACTCCTGAGGTGTCTTACCGCCTTCAGGCACACGGCAGATTGGGATTGTAAGCATTGGGTATTGGCGCTGCGTATGTTGTAGTGGCTGCATGCCTTGGCTATTTTTTCTGTATAAATTGCTACCGCTTTAAGTACTCTCTGGCTAGAAAAGCGGGCTATCATTCGTACCTGTACTGCACGGCATTTGGCTTAGTGTTCGTATTCCTGGGTACCATTTTCAGTTGGGACTTTCTAAGACTGAATGCCTTTCCATTTAAGCCTTTCTCGGTCCCGGCTACCCCAATATCAACCTTGGGAATCAATGCTGTCGAAGGAACGCTGCTTGCCTATATTGCATTAAAGCTGACCAACTACTTTTACGATAAGGTCAGAGCAATTGAAAACGCGTGGAAGGACGATTTAAGTGTTCTGTTACACCGAGCGATTGAGATAGACAAGCCTATCCAAGTCACTGTAGACACGCGCAAAGTGTATGTCGGGCAAATATTCGAAACTATTGAACCGGATGAAGATAGCGCTTACCTGACCATCATTCCTTTGTTTAGCGGCCACAGAACTGAAGACAAACTTGAACTAGCCATTACGCATAAATACAACAAGGTCTTTCAGATGTTTAAAGACAGGGACCCCATGGTTGAACACTATCGACTTGTCATCCCTAAATCCAGAATAGTCACCTGCCATATATTCGACTATGAAATTTACGCTCAGGTAGCCAACCAACCCTCTGATGATCAGTCCGCTACTAGGGACTAACGTAGACAACTATTTTTTTGCCCTCATCCAGTTCGAGGGGAAAGACAATTAGATTGCTGCTGCGTCAGTGATTTGGAACCGCTATGAGTACGTAGTTGCTGCACTAACCTGAAATATCGACGCCGTATCTGCTTATGCTGAAATCCAGCGATTTACCGAACAAACTGCGTTGACGGGGCATCATAGCCGTGCTGTTAAGCGAGTGTCCAAATGCGCACCCCCAGCTCTCGACCCTTCACCGGTTGCACTTCTCCTTTGGAAAAATTATTTAACAGGTGTCGGTTAGGACTGTCATCAATGTTTAAATTGCTTGATGCGTCTTTCGCAGTCACAGCACAGATCAGACTGTCGCTGACAATAACCGGTGTATCCAGTTTGCGAGTCAATTGTTCCAGATGACTGGCAATATTGACCGTGTCTCCAATGACGCTGTACTCCAGCCTGCGTTCATTGCCAATGTTACCTACCACGACCATGCCGTAATGCAGACCAATACCGACGCGTATCGGGTTTAGTCCGTCGGATAAGCGCTCGGCGTTCCATTCATCCAGTGCTGCCATCATGTCCATCGAGCATTGCAGTGCATTTTTCGCATCATCCGGGCCTGTTTCCGGTGTGCCGAACGTTGCCATAAGGCCATCACCAAGGTACTTATCCAGCGTACCGTCATTGTCAAAAACCGCCTGCCCTAATCGATTGTGATACTGGCTCAGCAACGCAATTATGTTCTCTGGTGATGTATGTTCGCACAGCTTTGTGAAACCGATAATGTCGGCGAACAACACAGCGACTTGTTGCTCTTTTACCCCGCCCAGAATGTTGGCTGAGCTGCTGAGATGATCAACAACATTGGGCGAAAAATAGCGTGCAAGGTTGGCTCGTGTTCTTTCGGCGATTGACCTGCTCTCAACAACACGTCGGGATTGATTGACCACAACCGCAAGACCTGCAGCAACAATTAGTGTGACCATGACATCTGTCATCCAGAAGCCTAAGTAAATAAAATTGGGGTCCGGACGCGCCTGTAGCAAATAGTCCATTGACTGTCCAGGCAAGCTCAGATTTGTATAGACATCCGGTTTACTGACGTACCAAGCTAACAAACCAGATCGTGCCGCCACTATCCACAAACCACACCAAAGCACCAACTGTGGCCTGAGACTGAAAGCCGATTGCATCAGGAATATATAGAAATAACTCGCTCTGCTGCCGTCCAACGCCACAGCAGGTGGCATAATGATGTCATCAGACAGGCCTGGGATTACAATAACTAACGCAAGTAACACGCAATCAATAACCACGAACACGTATTTCATAACAGGGATATGAATACGGTACTTTGCAACAAAGTATTGCAGCACTCCCAATAGTGCAAAGGCGCTAATTTCTACAAGCGCCAGTAAATACTCCGGACCACTGCTTGGGTTATCAAAAATCTGCCAGACAAGAATAACGACCAGTGCAATTGTTCTGACCTTAGCAGCGAGCATTAGCCCACGGCATTCAGCTTCAGCAAACGCATCTGAGGTTCGATTCTGGAACCTTGTGAGAAAATCCGGATTGGAGTCTATTGTTCGGTTTGTAGATGACATTTATGGATACAGTTTGACGAGCCTATTCAACCGAGTGCCTCACTAGTGGGTCAGCGCATAAACCAGATAATTAATACCAATCCGGTAGGCAAATGACGTCATTGGAACTGGGTACGCGGGGTCATCTGCGTGCTCCCAGGCATCACCGGTATCCATGTTGAAATTGATAGCAACAACCAATCGATCTGCATCATCTTTGATACCACGCCAGCGCGGTGGACTGTGTGGCATTCGCACTTGAATCCCAGATGAGGTTGCCAGTAAATGCCTTCGCCCAGGAATTTGCGTGCGGGCATCCACAGCGTACAGTACATCTAACAACGCGTCGTCAGCGAGATCGACAATGGGTCGACCTGGCAACGCGCGCGACAAAGCATTTTCAAATATCTGCCACTGCTCCGGTCCATGAAAATCATCAACCACTAAAAATCCACCCCGTTTGAGATACTCGCCCAACCGCTGAACCTCGGTATCTGTCAGTTGCCACCTGCCCGGCTGCTGGACAAACAACCAAGGATGCTCAAACACAGCATCATCATGTAAGGAGACATGCGCGCTGTCTGGTGCAACATCGATCCCGGTGTAGCGACTTACCCCCGACAGAAAATGATACTCAGCTTCAGGCCAGTCGATCCGCCACCAGGCGCGCCCTGGCCCCCAGCCGGAGTGAGGACCGTGCTGGAATATTACCCGTGCCATGTGCACTTCATTGGTGGGGCTACCCGGTAAATTTTCAGTGGACAGTTGCGTACTGGCGGCATGCGCCATCTGCCCTT
>CALKXZ010000459.1 GCA_938003775.1 uncultured Granulosicoccus sp.
GACCGTCTGCCACTGGTGGGTCCGGTTCCAGATTGGCAACAAATGCAGCTTGCCTACCAGGATTTACATCATGGAAAACCCTCAAACGGCTACCCCATTTTGCCGTGTCTGTCAGGGTTGAGTGCACTGGGTGGGTTCGGCTCTCGCGGAATCGTCACGGCACCGTTTTGCGCGCAACTGCTCGCAGACTACCTAACGGCTAGCGGTGAATGCGTGCAATCAACAGAGCTGTGGAGAGCGCTGATTAATCCCGCCAGGTTCATGATTCGTGATCTAAAACGCAACCGACCTGCAGCCCACCCATAGCGCGCTGGTTCTAGACCGATAATATATGCAACACTTGACAGTAACCCAACCGACTACAGATCGACTCTGTCATGCCAAGCAAGGCCCCTGAAAAACAATCCCATCCAGTTGCAACGGGTGCGGCGTTTGCACAACCAACACGCCAACAGTGGAGCGAACTTGCACTCGCGGGATTACCGGCAGCCAGCTCACTGGAATCATTACAGACAACCACGCTCGAAGGCCTAACTATTCGAGTGCTGTATGACAAAAGTCCCGTGGCAGAGCGCACCTCATCAACACAAGACGGTACCGATGGCACCAGTAGTGGAAGACCGGTTGATCATACTGCGTGGGATAACCGACTGGCGATAACAACAGCGCAACCAACAGACGCAGTTAATCAGCACATTTTGCACGGGCTACTGGGCGGTAATACCTCTGTACAAATACCGCTTAGTCCAACACACGATCTCGACGCATTACTAGCTGGTGTTGATTTGGAGCTGGCAGGTATACACAGCGTGTGCGGGCTGGATTATGCGCCAGTCGCCGAGCTGTTTGCCACACACATTGAGTCACGCTCATTGGATCCCGAAAAAGTCACGTGCAGTTTCAATGCAGACCCCGTGGGAGCCTGGCTCGACAGCGGTCAGGAACCAACATGTATAGACACCAGCATCCGCTTGCTTGGCAAATTTTGCGCAACTACAAGTCAGGCCCTACCCCTGTCACAAGGCGTACTGGTGAACGCCGCAATACATCACAACGCCGGTGCTTCAGCCGCTCAGGAATTGCATGCAGCCATTGCCACCGCGACGCTGTACTTGGAGTCGTTACTGGATTCGGGTATGGAACTGATCACGGCCAGTCGGCAAATTGTCTTCAAGCTGGCCTGTGACGCTGATGTTGTCATGGGAATCGTTAAATTGCGAAGCCTACGAGCATTGTGGGTACATGTGCTGAAGCAATTTTTACCAGACTCCACAACGCGACCTGATGATCAAACACTGGTGGCATCAAGCTCAGTGGTTGTTGAGACATCACAGCGATACTTAACAGTGCTGGATCCTTGGAATAATCATTTACGAAACATAGCAGCATGCAGTGCTGCTGCCATGGGTGGTGCGGATACGATAATGGTACACCCACACGATTGCATCAATCAGCAGTGTCTTTCTGAGGACCCTATCGTTGGTATGCGCATGGCGCGTAATCTGCCCATCATTCTGGAACGCGAGTCAAGATTGAGAGATGTCTGCGACCCACTAGCAGGCTCCTATGCGGTGGACAATCTAACCTGGCAGCTGACCGAACTGTGCTGGCAAACGCTGTCGCACATGGGTGATACTCGATCCTGGCTTGAGGAGATTCGCTGCGCACGATGGCAGCAAGGCATTGCTGATACGCACAAGCGTCGACTGGCCGCGTTGCATGAAGAGCAGATTGTTGTCGGCGTCAACCGCTATGAATCTCCAGAGACTGGCAATACACAGGCGGCATTAATCCGTGTCACTCAGGTCGATAGATCTGCTAACGCAATGGGCCCAGTACGTGATGCAGAATCGTTCGAGCAGGCGCACATCGCAGGAGCTACGCTGTGAATCGTCACGCAATAAATTTTGCCAATGCCCCACGCCCGACATCTGCGTGCATGCCAACAGTATGGCCGTTTGCATCGGTTAAGCCAAACCAAGGTCAATCAGACCAACCACCTACAACGACGCCTGAAGGCATAGCGTTAAAACAACGCTATACACAAGCAGACCGACGTAAATCCGGTTACCGGTTGGACTACCCAGGGATCGCACCGTATACGCGCGGCCCCTATCCGACCATGTACACATCACGTGCCTGGACCGTACGCCAATACGCGGGATTCTCCACCGCGGAGGACAGCAACGCCTTCTACAAACGTAATCTGGCAGCTGGTCAAAAAGGTTTGTCAATTGCGTTTGACCTGCCCACGCATCGGGGCTACGACTCTGATCATCCGCGCGTTGTAAGTGATGTCGGCATGGCAGGCGTTGCCATTGATTCGATACTGGACATGCGCATTCTGTTCGACCAGATACCGCTGGACAAAATGAGTGTATCGATGACGATGAACGGAGCCGTATTGCCGATCATGGCGCTGTACATACTGGCTGCTGAAGAACAAGGTGTTGCACCTGAAAAGCTCTCAGGCACCATCCAGAACGATATTCTCAAAGAGTTCATGGTTCGCAACACCTATATCTACCCGCCTGCACCATCGATGAAAATTATCGCCGATATTTTCTCGTTCACTGCCCACAAGATGCCGCGTTTTAACAGTATCAGTATTTCGGGATATCACCTGCAAGAAGCCGGGGCAAGCGCGGACTTGGAATTAGCCTATACACTGGCAGACGGGGTGGAATACCTGCGCACTGGAATCGCGGCCGGTATGGATGTAGATGCGTTTGCACCCAGGCTGTCATTTTTCTGGGCTATCGGTATGAACCACTATATGGAAGTAGCTAAACTTCGAGCCGCTCGGTTGTTGTGGGCCAGACTACTACGCCCATTCAATCCAAAAAATCCACGCTCCTCCAGCTTACGCACGCACTGTCAGACATCTGGTTGGAGCCTAACGGCACAAGATGTATATAACAACATCACGCGTACCGGCATTGAAGCCATGGCAGCGGTGAGTGGGCACACACAATCTCTACACACTAACGCGTTTGATGAAGCGCTGGCCTTACCAACCGATTTCTCAGCGCGTATTGCTAGAAACACGCAGTTGTTTCTGCAGCATGAAAGTGGTTTATGCCAGACGGTCGACCCGTGGGGTGGCAGTCATTTTATGGAAACCCTGACACAGGAACTGGCACACAAGGCCTGGCAACATATCCAGGAAGTTGAAGATCGTGGTGGTATGGCTAAAGCCATTGAGGCCGGTATACCCAAACTGCGTATAGAGGAAGCCGCTGCTCGTACCCAGGCACGGATTGATTCAGGCCAGCAGAGTGTCGTAGGTGTTAATGAGCTGGTGCTAACCAATGAACCGCCTATTGATGTTCTGAAAGTCGACAACCTGAAGGTTCGTGAACAACAACTGGAACGATTACATCAGTTGCGTCGTGAGCGCGATCAGTCCGCCCACAAGCGCGCCATAGAGACACTGCGCAACGCGGCCCGCGAAGGCTCAGGCAACCTGTTGGCACTGGCGGTCGATGCGGCGCGTGCGCACGCCAGTGTCGGTGAAATATCGGACGCACTGGAGAGCGTCTTCGGGCGCCATACGGCGCGTATACAATCTATCCAGGGGGTGTACCTGAAAGCCATGTCCAGTAACGAGAAGTTACCCAAGATCGAACGCCGCGTGCAACATTTTATGCAACACGAAGGTCGCCGGCCGCGCATTCTGATTGCCAAGATGGGCCAAGATGGACACGACAGAGGCCAGAAGGTTATTGCTACAGCGTTTGCCGACTTGGGTTTTGATGTGGACATCGGTCCGCTGTTCCAGACACCTGACGAGGTAGCACGCCAGGCGGTCGACAATGATGTACATATCGTTGGTGCGAGTTCACTGGCAGCGGGTCATTTAACGCTAGTCCCGCAACTGAAAGACTCGTTGACTCAACGTGGCCGCAGTGACATACAAATTGTTGTCGGTGGAGTCGTACCCCCGCAGGATATACCCAGCCTGATTGAAGCGGGTGCGGCGGCGGTGTTTCCCCCCGGTACAGTCATTAGCGAAGCCGCTATTGCACTGCTGGATTCTTTGCTGGATACACTCGGCCATCCAACGCTTGCTAACGACGATTAGGTCCGCATTTGATGACAGACAAGGCGCTGAGTAACGAGGCATTCGCCTACGGCATCATGGCGCGTGAACGGGCCCTGCTCTCCCGCGCCATCACACTCACGGAATCGAGCCTGGCGTCACATCGCGACACGGCGCAGGATGTATTGCAGCGTCTGTTACCCAGAACGGGTAAGGCTATGCGCGTGGGTATCAGTGGTGTACCCGGTGTTGGCAAGAGCACGTTCATAGAATCCTTGGGTTTAAAACTGATTAAACAGGGTCATCGGGTCGCTGTGTTAGCAGTAGACCCCAGTAGTCAACGCAGCGGTGGCAGCATTTTGGGCGACAAGACACGCATGGCGTCTCTGTCACTCAAAGACGAGGCGTATATCCGCCCGTCACCCACCGGTGGTCATCTGGGTGGCGTCACACGTGTGACCCGTGAATCCATATTGTTATGTGAAGCCGCTGGCTTTGACGTCATTTTGGTAGAGACCGTTGGCGTCGGTCAATCTGAAACTGACGTCTCCGATATGGTCGACTGCTTTCTGGTGTTGATGTTGCCCGGTGCTGGAGACGAATTGCAGGGCATTAAGAAAGGTGTCCTCGAGCTGGCTGACATCATTGCCGTGAACAAGGCCGATGGCGACACAATCGACGATGCAAAACATGCCATGGCAGCCTACCAACGCGCGCTCTCCATTGTTCAACCGGTGGGTAGCTGGCGACCGGTAACGATGACTTGCAGCAGTATTACCGGCGACGGGCTGGATGACTTGTGGCAGCAGGTCCGCTCACACCGGCGACAGCTCATCGACACCGGCGAGCTGGTGCAACAACGTGAACAGCAACGCGTTCGCTGGATGTGGTCTATCGTGGACCAGCAGGTATTAGCCTCGCTGCGGGAAAACCCGACGCTACAGGCCCTGGTAGAACAGATTGAAGCGGCTCTTCGAGACCAAGAGCTGACCGCATTGCAAGCGGCTAATGTGCTATTACAGGCGTGGTATCAGTCTCGTCAGGCCGCTTTTCCTGAACCAGCACCCACGGCGCAGTAACCACGCACCAGAATTCGGGCTCGCGCGCTGTCCAGCTGCGCGCATCATCGTCACTGGCGCGCCGGAGCTCTCCGGCACTCAACCAAGCCTGTAAAGTGGCCTTATCGTCTCTGGCCAGACACGCTGCCACGTCTATTAAATCCAGGCTATCAGAGATATTCAACACAACGCCACGAGCAAAGTGCCGGACCAATTCTGTCCAGCTGATAAGCGCGGTTTCCTGATTCAGCCGATCATCGAGCTCCTGGGTTTTGTCATCAACCAGCGTGTCGTTACTCATCAATTAATCTGATTAATAAAGTCGTTAGAACGGGCAATAGACTGATTCATTCTTTCGATCAGGATGCCAATGTCACCTTCGAGTTCATTGAACGTGGTTTGCAGTGAGCCCACTGCCTGAGCATTGAGGTTGTGTTTGAGGTACAGCACATTGTCATACAGTGAAGCCAATACCGGTTGCATACTGGCTTCCGCCTGTTTCATGCTTTTAAGCATTTCCGTATAGCGCGCTTGCGTATCGCGTAGTTTGTTCTCGCTGTCACGGCGTAATGTCGCATCCGTATAAGCCTTGTTCTCTTCGCTCCATTCGGCAAAAAGATCCTCAGCAACCTCCTCCACTTCACCGATCTGCTCGGTAACCTCTTCTGCGGCATCCTTGCTGTCTTCATATTCATCTTTGAGCTTACCGTAAGCCTTCTTCAGATCCGTATCTTCGATGGTCACGATACTGCCAAAACGCTCCAGTGCATCCTGGAATTGCTCTTGCGCCTCTTTCTGAGCATCACGCGTATCTTCTACATTGCCCACCAGCAAGTCTCGTTTATGGATGCCAATTTTTTCCAGCGTGTTGTACTTCACCGTACTGCAGCCAGCCACCAGGACCAGGGCCATTGCTAGCAACATTTTCTTGATCAGACGCATAATGTGTTCAGTGCCACGATTGTGTTCAGGCGGGATAATATCATGCAGTTCTGCGCGCCCCGAGAAAGTCTGTGGGCTGTGCAAATGCTATTCTTGTGCAGGCCCAAGGCCCTGACCCGTCAACAAAAATGAATATCCGCGATTCCATACGCACCATTCCAGATTTCCCGAAACCCGGCATTATGTTTCGCGACGTCACCACACTGTTCGGTGACGCGCAGGCGTTTCGCATAGCCATAGACAATCTGTTACACCCCTATGCTGGCGCCCGAATTGACAAGGTGGCCGCCCTTGAGGCGCGTGGTTTCATCATGGGTGGCGCCATAGCGCATCAATTGTCAGTGGGATTTGTACCGATAAGAAAAGCGGGCAAGTTGCCAGGGCCGTGTATCAGTGAGGCTTATCAATTGGAATACGGTGAGGCAACTATGCAATTGCACGAAGGTGCGCTACAAGCGGGAGAACGAGTGTTACTGGTTGATGATTTGATCGCAACCGGTGGCACCTGTGAGGCCGGCGTCAAACTGATTCGACGCAGTGGCGCTGAGGTTATCGGCAGCGCGTTCATCATTGATTTACCGGCATTAGGTGGTCGTGCACGAATTGAAGCGCTCGATGTTCCGGTGCACATACTGTGTGAATTTGATGGCGAATGATGCAGTACTTATTGGTTGGCCTGCGTACACCACACACAGCCGCAGAACGGCTCAAGGCAACACAGTGGCAGATGCCTGCCGCGCATCATCCTCAGCACGCGCAACGATCCTGGCAACAGCACGATGTACCGCCTGCTCGGAAGCTTGCGCTTCGCGCGCTTTAGTTGCTGCAGTGGCGGCGTCTCCAATACGCACCAAGGTTCTGAATTTCTCCAGCGTTTTAGGTCCGATGCCTTGCACATCCAGCAATTGCTCAATACTGTTAAACGGCCCATGAGTCATTCGCCAGTCCACAATGCGTTGCGCCTTAGTGGGTCCGATTCCAGGCAACGCTTCCGCAAGCTGAGTTACCGACGCTGTATTGATATCGATACGTCCATCAGCACCGACAAGCGGCTGGGAATCTGAGACCGGTACAGAGGGTACTGGCCCGGCTGCCGGTATCCAAGGTACGGGTACGGATGCAGGTGTCAGGTGCCGACACGGTAAGCCGTCTGAATGTGGATCATGTAGATCGGACTGAGCGCTGTTACTACTGGCTGATGTCATGAGCAAGAGGAGCACGGTACACACCTTGAATAACGAATAAGGAGCGTTTTTTCGATGTTTGATGAGTGCAGCTAGACGCATGACGACTTCCTTGTCGTGAAAAGTGGTCTAAGTGTTGACCCTACAACAAGCGAACGCAAGGCCCATCGACAACCAACGCTGGGCTTTCACACAGCACACAGGGTATGTGTACAGTAAAGCCCACCGTGGTGTAAACCTTAGCTTCGAACAGATACCTCTACAGGCGGGGTTGTAATTTTATAGCCGCTGCTAAAGGTTCTGGCATGCCGCAGTATCAGTAAAATGGCAAACTGTGTGCCGAAGATCAGTGACGCCAGCCACAGGTGTAGCGGTTGCGAAAACATCGGTAAATGCAGGCGATCCATACTCATGCCAATACCAATAGTACCCATGGTGAAAACCGCTAACGCGATACTCAGGTGTCTGAGTAAGGCATACGATGAGTGATTGAGTACGCTGATAACTAACCAGCCATTGAGTACAACCAGTGGAATTGCAAAATACTTATGGATACCGAAGATTAAAGGCAGGTTATCTATCCACAGATGTCTGTTGGCAAAGTCGCTGCTGCGAGCAATCAGGTCAACCGCTTCGCGCACCTGTGTGCCCATCACCAGCTGCAGTAACCCAGCACCCATAGCCACTAACATGAGTGGATAAAAAAGACTCGGAAGCGCATCCACGCGCAAGTCTTTGTAACGCTCACGGGCTGAACGCACAAGTGCGGCTATGACAATACCCACGATCACCTGCGCTAACAGCATATGCACGGTTATCATTCCCACGTGCAGGTTGGAGGCAACCACCCTTGATCCCAGCCAGCCTTGTACCCCGACCAAAATAAAGCCAGCCAGTGCCAGCCAGAATACGCCGGGTTCGCTTCGTCTGTATGGCACCGAGAATACCAAGGTGGCAAGGATAGTAAAGCCGGTAAACACCCCCAATAATCGATTCAGGTATTCCGTCCAGGTCTTGCGCACGTTAAAGGTGGTTTGTGCATATCCACGCTCGGCATAGATTTCCTGGTAATTAGCCGGAAGCTGTGATTCGCTAGTAGGCGGTATCCATTGACCGAAGCAGGTTGGCCAGTCCGGGCAGCCCATGCCAGCGCCTGTCGCCCGGACGATACCACCGACCAGAATCAGCGCATAAATTGTGATCACGGTGCCCGAGGCGCACCACCAAAAACGGCGTTGAGTGAACAAACTTGGCATGGTAAAGAGAACAATACCTCACAATTGACAGAGCCAGAATCGGAAAGCCATGAACACCTGCCTGGCTCAAAATTGAACACAGGCCTACGAATACTACGCGTTACGCAGTATCGGTCAGACTGGTTCGGCAAAATGTTACACGGCTGATGAACTTTTGCCAGCTCCAGCCGTTCACAGGTTACATGCAAAATCTCAAGACCCATACCCGTAAAATGTGGCATCTCGGCCTGACCGGTGTATTGACGGTATACGTCGGTGCCGTCATGGCGATGCAGACACCCTCCGACAAGCCCACAGGCGCTTTTACACCCGATGCATTAGATGACTGGTCCGAGCGCAGCTTTGCCGGAAACACTCGCTATGAGCTAGTGGAAGATGCCGGTATTAAGGTGCTCCGGGGGCACACTCAAGGCAAGGCGTCAATTTTATATCGGGAACAGACAATCGATCTGCAAACCAAACCGATCATTGAATGGTCTTGGAAGATCGATAACACGTACAAAAATATCGATGAGCGCAGCCGTGATGGAGACGATTTCCCTGCGCGCCTATACGTGGTAGCCCAGACCGGGTTTTTACCGTGGGAAACCGTTGCAATTAATTACGTCTGGGCATCAGAAACGGACATTGGCGAGGATTGGGTCAACCCTTACACCGAAAAGGCGCACATGGTAGCGGTTCAATCTGGCGATGAGCAATCGGGCAGCTGGGTGCTGCAATCGCGCAATGTAGCGGAGGACTTCAAAACCTACTTCGATACCGATATCACCGAACTCAGCGGTTATGCCGTCATGGTGGATGGCGACAACACTGGACAAGAAGCCACTGCCTGGTTTGGCCAAATTAGCTTCAGTGCACCTTGAACCAATTCGCCAAGCTCAGACGTCCTATACTGTGAGTAGATTTCGAACAGCCACCTGAGTCATCGGCTCTAGTGGCATACTGATCCACTTTAAAAGCTCATCGGCCCACGTTATCGGCCTGTTATTGAGAGATAGGGTATGGATAGACGGCGTTTCAACTCACTGTGTACCGGCCTACTGGCAGGTGCAGCTGGGCTACATACCCAGTCGTTTGCCAATGCGTCCGAAACTTCTCCGCCCTACCCGGAATCCAAGTTGTTCTATCCGGATAACACGCCGGTAACGCTTGACTCACTTGATAGCGGCAAAGCCTATGTGTTCAGCTACCCTTATCGCACAACACCTTGTTTTCTAGTGCGACTGGGGGCGTCGGCACCCGGTGGTCAGTCATGGCCTGGCGGTCTCGATACGGATCAATCAGTCGTTGCTTTCTCGGCCATTTGTTCACATAAAATGTCTCATCCAGCCAAACCGATCAGCCATATCTCTTACCGTGAGAGTCCAGTGACCTTCTACGATGCCAGTGGTACCAAGCAGACACGGCAAGGGGTTATCAGCTGTTGTTCAGAACGCAGCGTCTACGACCCAGCAAACGGCGGTGCCGTTTTATCAGGCCCCGCACCCGTGCCACTGGCAGCTATTGCTCTGCACAGTGATTCATCGGGGCGCTTGAGTGCCGTCGGCAGTATAGGACCTGATCAGTACGAGCAGTTTCTGGAAAAATTTGGTTTTCGTCTAGCGATGGAATACGGTATCACCGATGTACGCGCACGCGCGGCGGACAAAACTGAAATTGTATTGGCTACTGACTTTTCTCATCAACAGGTACTGTGTTGAACGACAGCCGGGCTATCCGGCAGCTGAAAAAATTACCGCTGGTCCATGCTATTGACCAATCACTATGGGACAAGCTAACACCACTGATCTCGTTTACGGATATCGGTGAAGGGGAAACACTGTTTGCGGCCGGTCGCGAGAGTCAGAACCTCTACCTGGTGGTCGATGGTGAGCTAGGCCTTTACATGCCCTGCAACGATTTGGGCGAAACCTTCTATTTGCAATCACGCAAGCGCGGTGACACGGCTGGAGATTTTGCCGTGCTCAACGGTGGTGAGCATCTTGTCAGCGCTGTCGCTGTCCGTAAGTCACGTATAGCACTGTTCCCACGCTTTGCTTTTGAACAATTGACCGAAATAGATTCGGGCATACTCGCTCACGTTTACGACGTAGCGGCTGACCTATCAAGGCGCGTCACCATGGCCCGAGCCTACTTGGATCTGTTTGGTGATATCAGTAGGGCCACCATGGACAGATTGTTGGAATGCACCGTCATTCAGCACTACCGCAGTGGTCAGGTTCTGTTTAAAGAGGGCGATCCGGCCGAAGGGCTACACGTTATTGTGTCCGGCAAGCTGATTGTTGAGACCACGGACTCGAATGGCCAACAGCAACGCTTGGGTGAAGTTCGATCGCCAGAAACCGTTGGTGAACTTGCGCTGCTTGCAGACACTCGGCGCAGTGCAACTGTCACCGCTGCACGCGAATCGACCGTGGCTTTGCTGGGACGTGAGGATTTCGATTCGCTGATCGCCACACGTGCATCTATGCTTATGCGTCTGTCACGCCTGGTGGTTCGTCGGCACCTGGCTAACGTCCGACGCGAAACGCCGAACACCGATGATCGTAATTTTGTCATCATCCCGCTGGATTCGCGCCTGCCGTTACGTCGTTTTGTGCATCAACTGAAAAGTAATCTACGTGCCACAGGCTCCGCACTATCGCTGGATTCACGCAGCTTCGATACGCTGTACGGTCGCACCGGTGCGGCACAAACCACCTTTGATAACATCTTCAACTCAGCCATAGCGGAATGGCTGGACGACAAGGAAAATCGCTTCGAATCGATTCTCTATGTCGCTGACCGCACCTGGAACGACTGGACTAAACGTTGCGTCAACCGAGCTGACAGAATTGTATTGGTGGCCAACGCATCAGCGGAAAATGACGCCAGCCTACGTGATATAGAAAAGCAACTGTCTGCGCTGTTGTCGCAATCGGCAATTTGTCCCAAAGTTGATCTCGTCTTGCTTCATCCCACAGGGCTTAAAAAACCGGAGCATACTGCCCGTTGGTTGGATGTCCGAACTCTGGATGCCTTCTATCATGTGCGGCTCAATGACAATTTGCATTTTGGCCGACTAGCCCGACGCTTGCGCAATAAGGCCACTGGGATTGTGTTCAGCGGCGGCGGTGCACGAGGCTACGCGCACCTGGGTGTTCAACGATTGATTGAAGAACAAGACGTGCGCATTGACTACATTGGCGGCTCCAGTATGGGAGGGCTGCTGGGTGCCGCCATGGCCATGGGTCACAACTACGAATCTATCCGGACATTGTCCGCCTCTTTTGCCAACAAGCAAGCATTGTTCGACTACACCTTACCGTTAGCATCGTTGATGAAATCAGCAAAACTGACACACTTTTGTAAGAGCGTGTACAAACAAACGCGTATAGAGGATTTGTGGATACCGTTTTTCTGTATGTCATCCAATCTTGCCGATGGACGTGAGGTTGTACACGAAACTGGACCATTGTGGAAGGTGGTACGCAGTACTATTTCATTACCGGGCGTCTTCTCGCCAGTCCCCACGGTTGAGGGCGATCTGCTCATTGATGGTGCCGTACTGAATACGTTTCCGATTGACATTATGAAAGCTCGACTCGGTGGTCAGGGCAATATTATTGGTGTCAATGTCAGCCAGATTCCAGAGCAGTTCAACTACTATGACTTTGATACCAGCCTGTCGGGATGGCAGGTTTTGTTGTCGCGCGTGAACCCTTTCAGTGAAACGATTCGCATACCGCGGATTGCCGAAACCCTTCTACGTTCAACTGATATAAAAAGCATCGAACGATTAAACGAAGCCAGAGAATCACTGGAAGTTCTGGTGGAGCCCAATGTTCGCTCTATCTCTCTGCTCGACTTCAAGTCTTACGCGAGCATCAGTGAATTAGGGTACCAAGAGGCGTGTAAGGTCTTTGCACGGCATGGGCTTTGCCAATACGTTACCGACAATACGCATTCACACCCTCCGAATGATTAACTCATTCGGATCAATTATCACTGGGTTTCAAAGAGCAAGCGTATTGCAGAATTTTCAGCGGCCAAGTCTGTGGCTGTGACACCATCACGATTGGCAATATCTGCCGCTGCGCCGTGGCTCAACAACAACTGGATCATCGAGACGTTGCCTGCCGATACAGCATGATGCAGGGCTGTATTATCGTATTCATCCTGTGCATTGACATCGGTTTCTGGCAAAGCCAGCAGCACGCTAGCGGTACGTTCATGGCCGTTGTCCACTGCCCTTAAAAAAGGTGTGTAGCGATATACATCTCTCAATTGTGCGTCCGCCCCCTGTGTTAGTAACCAATTCAGCATGGCCTGATTTCCCTTGGCTGCTGCTATTGTCAACGCAGTCCAGCCATTGGAGCCCACGACATTGATATCCGCTCCTTCATCGATCAACCACTGCGCCAATGTTCGGTGGTTACCCAACACAGCAAACATGAAGGGGGTACCGTTGGTTTGCGTGGTGTCATGGACATTCGCTCCAGCGCTGACCAGCCGTCGAGCCAATGCCAGATCGCCTTTTTTACTCGCGACCATCAATGCATTCTTTCCATTGGCTGCGGTTAGATCTAGCAGCGATGGGGGGTCGTACTGTGCTAGCATCCGTGCCAGCCGATCAACTCGATCATTGCCAATAGCACTGATCCAGCGTTGCTGTTCTGTGGCACTGGGCGTCAACATAGCCTGCTTTGGCTGCTCGCGGGTGGGGCTTTCAGTTGCCGCGACATGACCAGGCATTAACACAATCAACACAGCAAATAGAAGCAGCTGACTGGCGTGTAGGTGATTCATCTCAGACTTGCGGGCTAGTGCTAACACTAAGCCAACTGCAGCGAGGCCACGACATCGGTAAACACCTGCTCAGGGTCATAGTGTCCAGTCATTCTTATAATGGTATCGCGGCCCACAGCTTCATCAAGCAACTGTTTAAATCCTGTTCGCATCGTATCGCTAATGGGCACACGTTGCCGGTAAAGAACTTCACAGTACTCGTTTCCCATGAACAGAAGCAATTCGTCATGAGTACTGAGCATGGACAAGCTTTCAAAATGTGATGTGCT
>CALKXZ010000460.1 GCA_938003775.1 uncultured Granulosicoccus sp.
GCCATCACTGTCCGTATCAGCCTTGTTGTGCGTATCGAGTGTCGCAATGGATTTACCATTGAAAAACAAATGGTTGCGCTGCTCACCCGATTCCACATCCTGCTCATATATCAGGTTGCCCGATTGGCTGTAGAGGGCGTGAGTGCGTTGGTATCACACGGTTCACTATACCCAGCACCTTGCCCATCACCCGCAAATTACTAATCAGTAAAAACTGCAACGGGTATGGGAAACTCTGTGTCCATTGACGCACAGGTCTGTGCAGCAACACGTGATCCACCAGAAGCGCTGCCGTCTCCACCACACATCCGGCTCCACAACTGGTGCAAAAGCTGCGGCATTTGCCGCTGAAGGCTACTTAGTAAAACTAGGTAATTGCCTAGTTATGCCAAAAACCACTCCACTGTAAGCTGACTGCGTCGATATCAAATTCTCGATACGAAGTGTGTTAATTGATGAGGTAGGGACTTTTTGTGGAATATGCGCTAGAGCCGTCATGGGAAGAATGGGTTGAATGCAATCTCAAACGAGGTAGTTCACCGAAGGAACTTTTTGACATTCTCATTGAAAAAGGTTTCAGCATTGAACACGCGAATTCCATGTTGAACACAACTCGTCAGATACCGACAACTACCAATAGTCGTGCAGTCGGTGAATTTATTTCTGATGCGACTAACCAACGCACGTCCAGCTACGTCAATGAAAAAAATAACGAAATCTATTTGCCAGCAGCTTTAAAAATTAACAACAATTCCGTCGAGATGTATGGTGTGGATAGCTTTTTATCCGCTGAAGAGTGTCAGCACTTGATCATGTTGATTAGAGAGAACCGTCAAAGATCTACTACTACCGACGAGGGCGTATCGGAATTCAGGACCAGCACCACTTGTAACCTCGACGACCTAGGCGATGCGTTTGTAGAGGATATCGATCGCCGTATATGCCAATACATGGGCATCGATCCATCAGAATCTGAGGCCATTCAAGGTCAATGGTACGAAGTCGGCCAGGAGTTCAAAGCCCACACAGATTATTTCGATCCTTTAAGCCCTACCTTTGAAAGGCACATCGGCACACTTGGGCAACGCACCTGGACGTTCATGATTTACCTGAACTCCACTCGCGAAGGCGGCAGTACTTCTTTCCCAGAACTTAATCTGGATATTGAGCCGCAAGCTGGTACAGCACTGATTTGGAACAACAAAGATGCATCCGGGAAACTCAACCCGTACACACTGCACCACGGAACACCTGTCCAGGCAGGCTACAAAGCCGTCATTACAAAGTGGTTTCGATCTGTGGAATCTCGAACACACTACACAAAGACGCCAAATGAATTAATCCCCCCATTAACGAAAACGGGCTTTACCAAATGTGCAATGCCAGAGCATCTACATCAAAAATTGCTGGAATTTTATTCACGCAACCGAGATGCCTGTGAGAATGAGAGTATTCCGGATTACATACATTGCGCGGAAGGCCGCGTTCCCAGTGTCCTTGTCGAATTAAACGATCAGCTACGACGACTAGTACACGCCACCTTACAACCTAATGTAGAAGCGTGGGTAGGTGATTATGTGACGCCTACACATGTCTATGGCATTCGAGAGTACAGGCGCGGTAGTGTCCTAAAGGAGCACCGAGATCGACTGGTGACACATGTTGCCAGCGCTATTCTCAATATCGATCAGAAAGTTGATGAAGACTGGCCACTGGTTATTGAGGATCATCACTGTAGGCTTCACCAGATTCTACTGAGGCCTGGAGAGATGATTCTGTATGAAGGCGCGAGGCTACTACATGGTCGACCAACAGCGTTTAACGGATCACGCTACGCCAATGTATTCGTTCATTTCAAGCGCGCGGACTCAGGAATAAGTCAATGACGATAATTTCCAATCTCAATAGACTCACCCGACAAAGCGATAGTTTTAATCAGACTCCCTCAACGCCTTTGTCTCAAGCCAGCACTGCTGAACAGCTATTGAATCAACCGTCAGCTCTGGATCGGCTGCGACAACAAGTAAACTCTTCAGACTACTCCCTGGGTGCCATCTCGCCTGATGCCGAGAAAGGCAATAGCAATCAGCCGAGAGAGGATAGTCGATCTGCATCAGCACTAGTATCCACATTTCAATCTCAGGCCAACACCGATCCCAACGCATTGCGAACAGCACTGACGCAGGCTTTTGGAGGCAAGGCAAGCCCCGCACAAATTGAACAACTCGCACAACAAATCCTATCAGGTAATACCCCCCTACCAGCCAACATAGAATTTGTAGCAGCAGGCAGTCTCGGGGCGGTGAACTACGGTGCCTACTCCGCTGAAAACGGTGGCACGATATATCTTGATACCAGACTGTCATACAAATCTGAGCAGTTGCAGCAGGTTTTTAACGAAGAGCTTGGACATCATCTGGATAGTGTCCTCGGTGGCAGCGATGCTCGTGGAGATGAAGGTGCCATTTTTTCCCTGGCCCTTTCATCTGGTGCGTTAAGCCAGGACGTGCTGCAACAGTTGCAGATGGAGCAGGACCAAGGGTATATCACCGTCGATGGGGAACAGATCGCCGTAGAGTTTCGAACTGATGGTCCGGGTACTTCGGGGATATCACCCAGCCCGAGTCCATCTCCGAG
>CALKXZ010000461.1 GCA_938003775.1 uncultured Granulosicoccus sp.
GTGCAAATGAGCCACTGTCGGCTGGCCTGTAGTACCGCTGACGGTCACACTGCCGCTGATCGCACCGGTGATGGTATCGATCGTAACTGACCCTGTGCCAAAGGCGCCAGGAGCAACAGCAACAGGTACGGTGGAGTCGGGATCCAGTATTAAGGAAAGCGTTGTCGGCGTGACCAGCGTACTGTCATCCAGTTGTGCTCTAAGCTCGCCCGGTGCATTAGCCTCTGTGTGAACGTTGACATAGAGCAACCCGTCGTCAAAATCCTGGAGCACTGTACTGTCTAATTCGGTGTTCGGCGCAAGGCTCCACACGCTGCCATCTTCATTACCCTCTAAAGAGACAACAATAGGGCCCGCTTCGCCAACCGCACCGACATGAATGTGCGCAGCTGTTGGCTGGCCAGTTGTGCCGCTGACGGTAACACTGCCACTGGCAATGCTTGTTTCTTGGTCGAATGTAAAGGTTCCTACCCCGGTGGCATTGGGTGCATCCGCTGGGGGAACGGTGATTTGTGATTCGAGCACGAAGGAAAAGGTATTGGCTTGCGCGCCCCCTGACAATGCGATGAACAAAAACAGGAGGCCTGACAGCGCTCTTGACCAGCAGGAGAACATTCTCCCGCCGCACAGCATATTGGTGGTGATCATTTTAGTCATGGTAGATGTTTTATATGTGTTAGCCGTTGTGGACGTTGCAGATCACCACAAGCTTTGGGTAACTAAAAAGTAAGTATAGAACCCTGCCGATCTTCAACGCTCGCAGTCTGACAGTGTTCTGTCACCTTAGTTCATACGAGGAAGAAATATTCAGCGCAAATCGCAGGACATAATTCTGCATAAATATGTAAATGCGCCAGAATTGATAAAAAATACAGGGTGAAATATGGAGGAAACCAACACCTGAATCTGCACCGCTAACACAAGAAAACTGGTACTGAAAAACAGCGCCAGCGATCACACTGATTTGAAGCATCGGGTTATTGCAGTTTGTTCCTAGCAAAATCATCGATTGTCTGCATGTTCGTCTCATCGCAATACAGAGGAGACGCTAATCTGCTATGTCGTCCCTACGATTTATGTCGTTACAAAACTTCTGTGGGACTTTCCCCATTCAGCACACACATACCGATCTGCCAAGACAAATGTGTCGCGCTTGGCTGCGCACACCTAGCATAAAAGCGATTGAGGTGAGCAATGAAATACGCCACACCCGCTTCTTCGTGCCGCCCAGCTATGTCCTCCGCAGGCTCGATAGCCCGCTTTGCCGGTCAAATGTGCGCCGTGGTTTTTTCAAATAGCCAGGCGTTACGTTTATTGGCTATGACTTAACACAGGGGGGTGATCATCGATTGGGGCTACTACTATTTCAAACCACCACGTCAGCCCGTTGCTTTTGCACTTTGGGTTGTTTATTGGTTGCCTTTGGTGTTCGCGGTTTATTCGTCCGAAGTGCCAGTACAAGTTCGTTCATGGGCTCGGGCATATAGTGAGGAATCGGCACATCGATACTGTCGAGAACGGACGCCGTTACGCTGCAAATATCAACGTTTTCAGTGTGCTCGTTCAGATAGGACAGGTCTTGAGATGGACTCACTACCAACAAGACCCCTTCCGGCGTATGTTGGGCAGTGGAACCTGCCATGTCTTGTATTTTTTCTATGTGCAGCCCGGCCTGTCCCAGCGGCAGCGTCTGCTCTGCGATTGTCACCGAGTCAAAGTCTATGTTGTATTGATCAACCAGCAATGAACACTCATTGTCGCTGGCTCGCTTTATTCCAGGCTTATCTCCATTGATATTAACGCAGTTGCAGGCGTTTTCAAATTTATCCAGTAGAGCAGGAGTGCGGAAAGAAAGCACATACTCAGGCTCCATACCCGGCCTTTGCTGGTAGTCATCCGGGCTCATTCCCACTGCCGACATAAACGCCTGCATATTATTGATGATCAACTGATTGAACGTGGGCTCATGCTCAATGGCTGCCTGTCCCATACTGCCAAGAATCAGCAGCGTTGTATTGGTTTTGTCGATGCTCTTGAGACAACGGCCAAGCATATGGTCTGCAACTATCATGGCTTCATCGATCTCATCCTTGTAAGTATCACACCAGTCAGCCGGCATATTATTACTCTGGTAGTCATCAGGAAACGCTGCCGCCCAGTAGCGATGCATGGCGGCTGCCACATGATTAACGAATATAGAGGCAAGGTGTGGTTGTGTGCGCCTCCATTGCGTTTCAGCCACATCGAAAGACATTAAGGCCTGTATGTTTCGGCGCCTCACAGAGCGAGTTGAATTTATGCGTTCAGCGGCAAGCTGACGCAAGGTACGCGCCACGGTACCAGCACGAATACCGAGCTTCGGTGCGCTCATCAGAAAATTCATAATGACCTTTTTGGATACCCCACCTGGGCGAACCTGCCTGGACGAACGCGCTACTGCCAAGGTATTGAATTGCTGAAAAACAGTGACAATTTCCGGAATGGATTCAGGATCAGGTGCGAATGGATCGGCAAACCAAAAGTCGATATTTTGCCGATCCTGTGGTACCGGCCACGAGCCGATGGACGCGCCACAACCGACGCGTTTGCCGGCATTTTTTGCCAATGCCCACAGGGTGGGGTTGTTCTGTTGGCCGGGTGAATGCAGCTGGTTGTACTCACGGATACCGTGCACATGATCAGGCACCCCGCGGTGAAAGGTCTGCCAGCTTGTTTTCGGATGCAGCTGCCCGGTGTCTGGCAAATAGGTTGGCAGACGGCCCGATTTACGCATGATACTGGCGAAAGCTGACGTCGGATGTCGCTCTACAAAGGTCTCAATGACCCTCCAGGGAACCTCATTAAGCTCGAGTATGAGTACCTTATTTTCACCCTGTGACTGCATGCGTAATTTCCTCCATCTAGCCCCCCATTGTACCGGTTTAGGCGCGTAGTCTCCACGTGTTAGTTTGGAAGAAACCAGTCGTGAAAATCGAAGGATCAAGTCCGCCAAAACGTCAACGAGCGCACGGAATTATTTTGCGTCAGATATCCAGGCATCTGGTTCTCTATGGGTACGTTAGAATTCTTGAAACGGCGCCCTCGCAGGCTCAACACAGGCCATTGCGTTTGATCTGTACAACGTAAATCGAGCCACCCGCTCATGTGCACTGCAGATACTTACACCAATATTTGCCCAGACCGACCTACGCGGTTCGATCTAGTGGCCCGATCTAGTGGCCCGATCTACGTGGCCCGACCTACGCGGCCCGACCTACGCGGCCCGACCTAAGCACCGTCCAACTTTTACGGCCCGACCTAGTAGCCCGAACTACGCTTCCCGAGCGACGCGTCCAGATCTACGCAATCCGACGTAGGCAACCCATCCTACGCGGCCCGGCCTGAGCGACCCTATTGACTATGCGTTTCTAGGCCCACCTCCGCTGTCGTGTCCAATACGTTGCGTTGCGTTTGCCCACAATCGGATCTGCGGTTTTACCATCGACTCCTGCACATCGATATTCTATTTCGTGACACCGAACTTCATTCAATTCATGTGATCGTCACTTCACGCTTCTATTAGGATCACGGCCTACCATTGAGTGGAATTGACCAGGATTTATTGTGTGTGGAAGGTCAAGGTAGAGTGTTGAAACTATACCGCGGCATCAGACTTCATATTGACGGTAAATGGCGGGCACCTAAGGAACGTTTCCCAACTATCAATCCAACAGATTAACTACCGTGCCAGATGATGCTCTCGTATCACGTCAGGAGCTATTTGGACCTGTAGCTGTGCTCAATTCCATTAGCTGTTTGCAGCAAGGAATTGACAGCGCAAATAGCGTTGCCTATGGATTAGCCTCATCGTGTCATGAATCAATTGATGAATCTGTGGGACTGTACGCGCTGCAAGGGCCACGAATAAGTGTGGCAGCGAAGGCTTATACAATTTGCCAACGCAGTGTGCTGATTGAATCATCCATGTGACGTTGCGCTCTATGGAGAACTCCGCGGAATGATTTCTTCGGGTAAGGCTGGTTCTTTGCGTTGCATGACGTTTATGTCGTCCACCGGGTGCAGCTACACGCGCAGCACCTATCCAGTAGCGTTCGGTTAGACCAATTTGAATCAGGCACAAAGTGATGTAATGACTGATGTTGTGCGGATCTACGGTGACTGCCATCAGCGCAACACTTTTTCTCTCAAGCTCCAAGCATCTATGCAATACAATAGTTGATCATTGGCTGATGTAGATTGACATGGATCAGCCCTACACACGAAACTAATCCAAGAACGTGTTTAACTTTCTCACAGGCGTCATGGCCGCCAAAATTCAATTTCGACGCATGAATTTATTTAGTCCATTTTTAAGTCGCTGTAGGATCAAGCTACTGCTCAAGTCGTTTGAATATGGCTTTAAAGAATGCGTTATTTTCATCAGTAAGCGCTTCAAGTAAATCATCTGACTCTATAACGCGTTGCCGAACAGATTCGCTCTGATACTGGCATTTGTCCAGCCAGAACGCTTTGGCGGTATCACTATCGCGC
>CALKXZ010000462.1 GCA_938003775.1 uncultured Granulosicoccus sp.
CGAGGCACGATCGCCAGAATACCTCCACCCACACCTGATTTTCCTGGCAACCCCACGCGGAAAGCAAATTCACCAGAACCATCGTAATGACCGCATGTCATCATTAGCGCGAGTATGCGTCTGGCACGATGGGCGCTCACCACCGGCTGCCCCGTGTCGGGATTGATGCCGCCTGCCATCAAGTAGCGGCCTGCCAACGCCAGCTGATGACAGTTCATCGACAACGAGCATTGATTAAAATAGATATCCAGCGTTTTTGCTATCGGGTGACGAATATTGCCAAATGCCCGCATATAGCTGGCCAGGGCAACGTTTCTGTGCCCCGTCAGATTCTCGCTGTGAGCCACCTTTGCATCTAAAGACACGCTTGGATCACCCGTGAGCATACGCATGAAGTTTAAAAATGCAGCAATCACAACCTCTGGCTCATCGGCTGATAGCAGCACATCTGACACAACAATAGCGCCCGCATTAATAAACGGATTTCGCGGTATGCCGTTCTCCCATTCCAACTGAACGATAGAATTGAAGGCACTGCCGGACGGCTCTCGCCCAACTCGTTTCCACAACTCATCGCCAATGGCTGCTAAGGCCATCGTCAAGGCAAACACCTTGGTGATACTTTGTACCGAAAACTGTGTTTCAGCATCGCCCGCTGAGTGACATTGACCATCGTTACCCACAATAGTGATGCCAAACTGGTTTGGTGATATCGACGCTAATTCAGGGATATAGTGCGCCACAGATCCACGCTCCAGCTCAGCAGCCATCTCTTGAGCAATGTCTAGAACGATAGTGTCTAGGGGGTCATGATGATTCATAAATATGCAATTTTGTTAATTCGGGCCAGGATTAGTGGTTTGGGCATGCGAATTTGGAACGCCTTAAACAGTCGACTATAAAAGTGACGGGCAAGAGGGTGTAAGCACTCATGGATTCGAGATATATCAGCTGGCAATAAAATAATCTGATCATTTGGGCAACATTAGCGATGTATGAAGTGGATGGTTATAAATGATCAACAACGGTTTTATAAGTGTTTATTTCAGTAAGCCACTAACAATAATGGACGTCTGAATAATCTAGGTATCGTTTTTCATCGTTTGAAGGGTATCTAACAACTCACCAAAGGCATTTAAGTAGGTATTTACGTCCTTCTCTTCATGCACGAAAGAAATAGATGAACCGTGTAAAAACATTGGTTCCCGAATTCCTCTATTAGCCATAAACGCTCGAAGAGCCAAATTGAAATCACGATCGATACACAGACTGGCCTCAGCACCGGTTTTGGGTAGGGTATCGCTTAGACAGATGCCAGTGCGATTACCCAGGCGGAAGACTGCCCAGCTAAGTATTGATTCGATGCTTATTAGCTGCAATCACATAGAGGTATTCTAGAGCAACCGTCGCTGCAGCCAGTGAAGTGATCTCGGCATGATCATAAGCTGGCGCTACTTCGACTAGATCCATGCCAATCAGATTTAAACCAACCATACCGCGGATCATTTTAAGTGCACAATCGATACTTACGCCTGCAACCACCGGTGTGCCAGTGCCTGGTGCATAGGCAGGATCAAGACCATCGATATCAAAAGTCAAATAAGCTTTCTTATCCCCGACACGCTGGTGAATGCGCTCGAGAACCTTGTACGGCCCGTTATCGTTAACCCAGGCAGCATCCAGCACTTCGAAGGGGTGGTTTGCAACCTCATAGGTTGTGCGAATGCCAATTTGTAGGCTGCGCTCACAATCTATAAGGCCCTCTTCGACGGCGTGATGGAAAACGGTGCCATGGTCATAGCGACTTCCGCCAGAGTAGTTGTCGGTATGGGCATCAAAATGAATCAGGGCCAGCGGGCCGTGCATGGCAACATGGGCGCGCAATAGAGGCAGGGTAATAAAATGGTCGCCACCGAAGGTCAGCATGCTTTTACCAGCCTCTAAGATGTGTTTAGCATGCGCCTGCAGATTGTCCACCAACGTTTGCGGCTCGCCATGCTTGAAATCCAGGTCGCCTATATCCTCAGCGTGTAACCGATCGGCCAGGCAAAAATCCCAGGGCCAGCGCATACCCTCCCACATAAGATTCGCGGACGCCTTGCGGATGCCTTGGGGCCCAAACCGTGAGCCAGAACGCCCGCTTGTGGCAAGGTCGAAGGGTACACCGCTAATGATTACATCGGCCTCGCTATCTTGTAGTCGTGTGACAGGAGGCAATCGTAAAAAACTGGCGATGGTGATGTAAAGGGGCAGGTCAGAGTCGGCTGTTTTGTTGCCTGTTGCAGTATCCATTAAGTTTTCCGAGGAGCCAGTCTTTTTTGTCGACATGAAGAGACGAGTGTAAGCAAAGCTAAATAATTAATGAAGCGCATAATGAGATTTATTCCTGCAAAAATTAGTTATATCGCTAGGTGAAAGCAAGCACTATGGTATCTCTGCACCGCTTTGATTTAAGCCACTTGGTCTTATTGGAAACCTTGTTGACTCAACGGCGCGTCACTCGAGCAGCGCAAAGGGCGAATCTGAACCAGTCGGCAATGAGCCACGCTCTTAACCGGTTGTGGGGCAATTGAGTGATTCGATTTTGGTACGTTCCGAGCGGGACATGCAGCCTACACCCTGGGCAGATTGCTCTGCAGCCCGTGGCGCGCCAGTCATAAAAGCTGATTGAGCGGATAGATATGCCTTCTGAAGAATGTTGTCCCTGCCGAGAATGAACAGCGCCATGTTGTTGCCTACGCTGACCGAGTGTTACTCCATTGACGTGTGAATCCATGAGCGTAGCGGATACAATCGCAGCAGCACCTGAGTTGCAGGGCAATCGTCAGTGCCTGAAATCAGCATGGCTGATAATTGCAGCTGCCCCGAATTGGATACGCTGAAAACGGGGTAACCCGAATGGCCAGGTCTGAGACAAGCTGTGGCATCTTTTACGAAAATAGTACTGGTGTTGTCGTTCAGTCGCATCAGGTAAAACAGCGAATTGTCTGGCTGCTTAAATGATACTAATGGTCGTTGTGCATCGTTGTGTATTCGTAGGCTAGGGGAGTTATTCTGACAGGCGAAATCAGATTTAAGGGCCAGTAAAACTAAATCAGACTCTGGATGATTATCTACCCTGTCAATATCGACGACTCGCTGTGAACCGCTGCCATCCGTGTTTTTATTTGAACAAAGAATGGCTACTTTTTCTGGTGTGGATTCAAAGCAGTGTTTGGCAGTCAGTACTACGCCTGCTCTAAGCAGTGTGCCAGCACAGTGGCGCTGAACAATGGCATCTTGCTGCAAATTAGCCGGTTGAATGTGCACGATTGAATAAGCGTACTCGACGCCATGAGACGTCGAGTACGGTGCCATAAGTGCTGTACCCAAAACGGTCACAGCCATTACAAAGTTCATCTTACCAACGCTCTGTTATCTGATGAGTCGGACTAGAACACCACGCTGTTTATAAAATCGAAGAACTGCGGTGTGATTCTGCGCGCGTAGTTGGGTTGCGATGAGGTACAGTTGGTTTTGCATCCGGCAGGCTCGGCGGAGGTAACTGCGAACACATAGGGGTGATTATTTCGGTAGTAATACAGCCCTGAACCGCTGTCGCCTGGGTTCAAATCAGAGGAGAAACGAATCTGGCGATTCCAGTTGTCGTGATCCTGGTGTGAGAAATTGGCTACACTCAGACGTCCATCTCCGTATAACGTATTGGTGTTACAGTTCAGTGGGCTGTGCGCAAAGCCGCATCCTGGATAACCGCGGCGGTATTTATTGAATTGGTCAAGGCTGCTCTTTGAGCGGTAGCCCCAACCCATACCGCGTGGTACTGACGCGCCTGCGTCACGAGAAGCAATAACTAGCGCAATGTCGTGCTTAATACAACGAGAGCCGGACCAATTGTCTTCGCAGTTGTTGTCAACATACGCCGGGTAGTATCCAAAGGCGTAGGGTGTCCAGCTTCCCCAGTTGGATGATTGCCCACCATTGGCGCGTGGTTGCAACTTAGAACCAGAAAACACGTTGCCAGGGCGAAAAATACAATGCGCAGCGGTGATAGCAACCATGCGTGTTTGCGTGGCTGTCAAGATGTTAGCAGTACAGCCACCGTAGTTTGCAATGCTTTGATAAATGGAATGGTTGTCGGGAAAGCCGTCACTGGTGCCTCGGCGAATACGACTGTCGTGCGAGTTGCTCCAGGATTTGTTTCGCACATCTTCCAGCTCAATGTCTAGTTTTGACGGTTCCTCTTTGCTCTCGTTTTTGGGTTTGTTTTGCCCAAGATCTTCTGAAATCAAGCGTGAGAAACTAGCCAACTCTGAGCGTTTAGCATGAAACTGAAATGTACGTGCTGAATTTATATCGTAAAACTCGAATGTGGAGGTACCCGTTAACTTGGCAGCGTTCAGTGGTTTTTCACCCGCAATATCTTCACGCAGCTTTTGTGGAATCGTGTTGGGTAACAGATCCATCTCGTCTGTTGGTTTGGCTACGCGGGGCTTGCGCTCTATTTCCTCAAATTTTCCCAATGTTGCTAGCCATGCTAAGTTTTTCCAGTCTGAGCTGAACAATTGCAGTTTCTGAGAGTTTCCAGTCAACCCGGTAATTTCCTGAGCGACACCGGGGTTGCTTATACCCAAAACGGCCACGCTCGCTGCTAGTGTTAAGCCACGCTTCAGAGTTTTTTTACTGCGTTGATGGTGCTTAGCTGTTTTCCTTTTCATGATCAATCTCCTTAAATGATGAACACGAGCTGCTTGAGTGCAACTGTCGTGTGGACGCAATCATAGAGAACGAATCAAGCAACCGATAGTCGTTCCCAGTCCATCGTATAGGCGGCTATACCAATGGCGATCGTGTGCGAGCAAATTCATCAGTCTTGCGTATAGGAATGATTCTGGTTCGCTGCGTCGGTAAAGCTGAACATGAATGATGGATTGGCTATAAACTAGATACCTGCCGGAACAACCCAAACAGTCCCCCCCTTTACCATCGTATTACTAGTTGCTGCTCAATGTGCTGACTCAAGACCCACCTAACGGTTCGCCCGTATCGCGGCAAGTTTCGTTGAAATTCTCGACTCTGCGAGCTGATATGCGGCGCACAGCCAGGCTGGGTATTCCGCTTATCGGTGCTCAATTGCTGCAGATGGGTAATGGGCTGGCGGATGCCATTATCGCTGGCCGAATAGGTCGAAGTGAGCTGGCCGCTGGTGGAATTGGGGGTAGCCTCTGGTTCTTTGTTTCGTTGTCTTGTATCGGTATTATGGCCGGATTGTCGCCGACATTATCGCGCTTGATAGGCGAGCGGCGACGGATATTGGTTGGGACTGTATTCCGACAAGGTGTGTGGTTAGGTTTACTGACAGGTATGCTTGCGCTCCTGTTGCTACTGTATCTAGCAGGTGTTACGCATCGTTTTCCCTTTGCCCCGGGCCTGGCGCCGTTAATTAGCGACTATTTGTACGGTGCTTTCTGGGGCCTGCCGTTCGTTGCCTTAGTTATGGCTGCCAGAAATGTGTGTGAGGCAACCAACCTGACAAGGCCGGTGTTGGTGGTCACCGCAATGGGTTTGGTTATCAACGTTGTTACCAGTCTTGGTTTGGGTCTGGGCTGGTTGGGTCTGCCTGCGCTGGGGTTGTTTGGCATTGGTCTGGCCACATCCCTTGTCAATCTGTGTATGGCGCTTGCGCTGTTTCAACTATTACGCGGTCAGCGTTTCAAGCGGTACGAATTATTCTCTCGTTTAGAGCGGCCGCGGTGGGAACATTTCCGGCCTTTGTTGTCTTTGTCGGTGCCGATATTTCTAGGCATGCTGTTTGAGGCGGGCTTGTTTGTCGCCACGTCGGTACAGATGGGCACCATTGGGTTGGTAGAATCCGGAGCCCACCAAATTGCCATTGGTGCCTCCGCGTTTTGCTACATGCTGCCGTTGGGCATGTCTTTCGCCTTAACCGCACGAATTGGTCGTGCGGCAACCTTGCCAACTCTCGTCCCGGCAAC
>CALKXZ010000463.1 GCA_938003775.1 uncultured Granulosicoccus sp.
GTCAGTCCAACGGTGCTGATGTAAAAATGTACAGCTGTCACGGTGGAACAAACCAACGCTGGCGTATCAACCGAACCCCTTTCGCCGAAATCGAAAGTGGTCAAACCCCCGGTATGTATCCCAGCTGGTGGACGGTACACACTGCCAGAGAAATCACGACTGATACCGCCAATACTTGGTCACATAAAAGCGGGTTGATTGCCCCAAATTTTAAAACCGGTCGCTGGAGCTACAACCCGGATTGCCGACCGCCCGGTTTGTGTGAATATTTTGGTTACGGCTGGTTTACCGTTCAGTCCGGTACATTTGTCAGAGTCCACAGCGCACCTAAAGGTGTACTGGTTTCGACAGCTCAAGACGGCAACGGTGGGAATTTAATAGAAGCCTGGGAAGTTGAGGGACTACGTGTGGTGGAACGTCAGGCCGTCAGTGGAATTGCATTAGAGTTTAAAGGACCACCGGGAGGCCCTGGTGTGGCGGTAGCTGCCAACAGCGACCCCGACAGTGTTTGGGTTGGTTTAAAAAGTAATTCTCCTTCCTCCTTTGAGTTCCAATATGATCGAACCATCAGATACCTTGGTGAGGGGCCGAAGTTGCTAGTGCGTTCGCGTACCGAAGTTATGACTCGTTCCATCACACCTTCGCGCGTTCGATAACGAGGCGTTGAAATAGACCAGTATCAGGGCTGAAAGAACTCAGCCCTGAACTCATTTCTAAGCAAACATAAGTCAGTACTTGCACGGTGCAACACACAGGCTGATACTTTTAAAATGCATCTTATTAGATCACGCACATGAGACGATAATCTGACACAGACTGCATGATTCATCGTACTTGGCAGTCAATTGAACAGCGTTGTTTTTCAACTTCGCTCATTATCATGGCGCTATGTTCACGCACTAACAACGCAATTTCGACACATTAGTAAAGGCTATTTTTAACAACACTAAAACTAAGGTTGCACCGGTGTTCAATGATTATGTCACCGCAAAAAAATCTCAGACAGGCAAGGCAAAACAAACCCATAAAATAGCCATGACAGTTGTATGTTTCGTGCGGCAAATTTTTCTCTCGAAACTGTAATACCGCATACAGCAACCTAATACCGATAACAAAATTACCGCTCGTTTATGAGTGATTGGGTCATTGGACTGACAATTTCAGGCAAGCAGCAAATCCAAAATTGTCAAATTAACAAGCAGTACTTAACAGATTGATATACCTTCTGCGGGTCCTTCAAACTCAGAACAGTAAATTGTGCAAAATCAGTCGGTCAGCAAGCTCTACACATTAAAAATATGTCTAACGTCCTTTGCGCTGTATGCTTTTTCTTTCAACAGTCCAACGGCTTTTGCACAAAATTGGTGTGCTGGAAAGACCACTGATCGAGCCAGTCGAGTGGTCCCACGGCTGAGCAAGCCGAGGCCTTTGGAAACCTATATCGACCCAGCGTTCGGCACACCGGTAACGAGAATTACCAATGCACCATTGGGTACGGCTCGTCGAACCTTATACAACACCGTGCAGCCTTGGAATGCTGACGAGTCATTGCTGATGTTGTATCACACCGGTGATCAAAACGCCGGGCATCACTTATACAACGGTAAGACGTATCAATACATTCGAGCCATGGATTTTTCTGCGGCCGATATCGAAGGAATTTATTGGGATCAGTCAGACAAATCAACGCTCTATTTTGTTCAAGCCCGCCCCAGTGACGATCCGCTGTACGGTAAGCTTGTTAAGTACAACGTCAATACTCGCCAGCGAACTCTGGTGGCTGACTTGGACCCAGTGTGCGGAAAACCTACCAGCCGTAATGGCAAAATTGCCAGGGGTGGCAATGACATCCAGGGTATGGCAGGCAATACAATAGGCTTGCGCTGCGCCAGCAACGAAGTTAATGGCAACTCAACAGATAAGACGTTTCACGTCAACGTCCGTACGGGGCAAATCAGTCCCACCGTCACATTGGATCCTACTAAACGCCAAGGTAATAATACGTTCGGGTTCAGGCCCGATGTCTCAGCAGCAACTCTGCACAGTGGAAGAAACGTGGTTATCCAAGACAGTGTGTTCGATAGCAACATGAACTTTCGGTATCATCTTGATAGCTCACTGGGGCAGTACGTCGCAAGCAATGGCGGTCAGTACGACGTTCCTAAACTCGATCACTCCACCACTGGCCGCATGCCAAACGGGCACGACGCCCTGTTTGCACCTCGTTACAACCCATCACCAAGGGGTTGCGGTGGTGACAGCGATGCAGGTAGAGGTGCCGTAGTCGCCCACGATATCGAATCAGGTCATTGTCAAGTCATGGTTGGCCGAAGCACAGGCTGGAATTACCCTTTGAGTGGGGTACATTTATCGTCAGTATCAACACAGAATCCAGGATGGGTCACCATGACCTCGATCGGTTACAGAAATCTGGATTACCTGAAAAACGGACGTAAAGCACCGTTATTGTTCTCTGAGTTAAGCTTGACGTATGCAGACCCAGACAACCCAACTACATGCAGACTCGCGCATACCAGAACCACGGGCAAATTTGCTCGCCGAGGCGCAAGCTACCGTGGCGCATATTTTGGTGAACCACATGCCGTGATGAGCCCCAGCGGTTCACGGGTATTATTCAATTCAGACTGGTACGACTCAGGTTCTGTAGACACCTACGCCGTTAATCTGAAAGTGCCTTCACTAGCCAGACAGCCAGCGGCATCTGATCGAAACACGAACCCTGCTAAAACCACACCAGAGCTTGCATCGGCAAGACCCACTTATGGACTTAAAACACAAGTGCGTATGCAAGAGTCACCAGCGCGTGTGTACGTCGATTTTGCAGGTGTCAGTCCAGGCTCCAATTATCGTGTGACCATAGCCAAAGCAGGATCACCCGACAACCAACTGTTGATGTGGCTCTATACAAACGGTACTGCCAACGCCAGTAAACGCAGCCTGCAAACAGGTAGGCTCGGCTTTTTACAGCAGTACATTGGCCGAGGTAACTTTGAGGCCAGGCTGTTCACCAGCGGTGAATTCAATCAGGCAGTCATTCGAACGCCATTCACCATACCTTAGCAAGTTTATTGACGGGTGTTTTGCGAATACCAAGGCACATAGGCTAACGTACCAGGCTGCAGCTACACTCAGATACCAACGCAAACTTAAGCTTCAAAGCAAAATAGCCAGACCTCTGATTAAAGAGGTCTGGCAATAAAACTCAATCGCGCCTAATTTACCTTTAATGTTCCGCCAGTACCCAAGCCGCCTTCAACATCCTGCGCCTTGTAGTTTTTCAGTGAAATGACCATCCCGTTGTAGGCATCCAGAAACGCTGCAACAGTCGCCTTACCTTCAGGTGTGCGCGAGAAGCCGCCCAACCCTGCCGCTGCACCACCACCAAATAATCCGACAACGCCACGGTAATTCTTAGAAGACGAGCTGCCTTCTGACGCTGATATCTGAACGGAGGAACGTATGTCGTATAAAGACAACGTCACAACCGATTCTTTAGCTGTTGCACCGCCAGCCAATCCTGCTAGCGCCGTTCCACCCAACATGCTTGCAAGGCCTCCGGCTACTTTACCGACAGTGGAATCATCGACAATGATTGCAGGCTCCATAAAATAATCCGCAGCGACGCGTTGTCCTTTTTGTTGATTCGAGCCTGCTCGAAATTCACCCGAATTGCGTTGTTTATCGGTGATAGCTGTCAAGCGTGATTCAGTTCGCTCATTGCCAATCGACGTTATGACAAAACAGTTGGACTGTTGTACCGCAAGCCGTAGAAGAGGCTCAATTGTTGTAATTTTGGTCCGTGAATTAAAATCCGCATACCACGGAGCACCACTACCATCATCGACAGCGAGTGTACCCAGAGTTTGATCGCACCGTTCCAGTGTTGCATTAGCATCAACACTGGTGCCGCCACCAGCTGAGCCGCTAACAGCGGTACCACCCGTACCTTGGGTGACCGTACTGGCCAAACATCCTGTCAGTGCCAGAGTTGACACTGCAATCAAAGCAACACGTACCGCGCCAGCCAGTTTTTCTTGAGGATATTTCATGACTATGTAAAACTCCATTCCTTAATCGTAGTCGACTTGACACGAATGATAAGTGTCAGACAAATATACAGAATTCCACTGTGTTATACATATGGAAATTAACCGCCTTTAGTGGAGCATTCATGAAAACACCCCAAATTCTTTTGATTCTATCAGTCGGCTTACTGGTCAGCTGTGCTACGCCAACTGCACCCAACAAAGACACGGTACGCCTTTGTGATTCCGGTGGTTGTGAAGAGGTCGACAAGAATACCGCTCGGTTCGACCCCTCTCGCAGCGTACCTGACGCCGACCCAGAGGGCCGAATACCAGCACTCGAGGCGCTGGCCAAGGAGGATCCCCGCGCAGCGCATGATCTGGCACTGCGACTGTTCCGCGGCGATGGTGTTAGAAAGGACAGTTACAAAGCACTACAATGGATGCGAGACGCAGCAGAACGAGGCGACTTAGGTGCACAAAAGGCTGTCGGCCGGGTTTATTTAACGGGCTTAGAGGAAATGGGCTCTGATCCACGAGAAGCTGAGACTTGGTTAACAATTGCCGCTGGACGTGGCGACGAAGAAGCGGCGCAATTGCTCATTGAAGCAACTGAGGCTCGCAAGAACGAAGACGCCGCTTACCAGTTACGCACTCGGTGGCAACCGGTGTTTTATAACTACTGGTACTCAGGCTACCCCTACTATTGGCGGTGGAGAAACGGGGTATGGGTTTACTGATACGACGTTCATAACATCCGCCGTCTTCCAATACAGATCCACAAGTTCTGTTGAAACTGTGACTGTCGGGTGGATTGATTCGAAGAACCGGGTGGTTGAAGATCCCGGAATCGTGGGTTCCTAAAAAAGCGCCTTAGGATTGATAAGTCGGACTATTCACCATTCAAGTAATTGTTGAGTCAGACTATTCACATTCCAGACGATTGCGCGGAGTGTAATAGGACCTCAGTTGCGCATTGTATGGATAGACGGCCAATTCAAACAAAAAAAGGAATTCATCTAATCAGTTGTAAAAGTGTCATTACCAAGCGAATGTGGCGGTCTAATTACCAAGCCAATCTGTCGTAGCAAGATATCAACATTTAAATAGAACTGCAATTCGAGCACGCTGATCGTAAATCGAGTTTCTACAAAGCAGACATTCGCATGGTTAGCGATTAAAGTTCAGATTTTGGCGGCAAAGTCCCCAGAGCGGAAGTAACCAGGATTTTGTAAATGTCTGCTTTGAAGGTTAACGGCAGCGATCACCGAGCGGGAACGATAGATCATCCATTTCAAAAGCACACGCAAGTCCGGCTTCGCGTGCATCGCATTGTTATTCGGCAATTCCAAATGGCCTAACTAGTAGCGGGTGCGATGAAGCTACCTCGGTTGATCGTTGGGCCAACGTCTTTCCCCCAATTCATGTCAACTAGCAATACCGTAGAGTTCTTAATGAACTCATCATTCGACATCCTTTTTCTACAGTTTTTGCCAAATTTGGAAGGTGATGGCGGAATAATTACCGAATGCGATTTGAGCAAGAGTAGTGTGCGATCAAACCAGTCCGCAAGTGTTACCAGTCTTTGAGAATTATCGGGTTCACCTTTTGCGAGCAGCTTGTAGATATTTGGAGCGTGAAGGCGATCACCACACAAACCAATGTAACTTTTAAGTTCGTCCTCCGTCAGGAAACCCGAATCAACGGCGGTTAACTCTCCCCCCGTCCCGTCGCGGGGACTGTCGAAAACTGTCTCACTGTGCGGGCGAGGAAAGTAACAGCGGTTGATCTCTTTGACTCGCTTGATGATCGAGTTTGGTTTCCAATCTTTTTTATAGCTTTTGTAGATATCCGAATATTCTTCATGGTGGGAACAGATGCTGGAAAGTGCGATTGACTCAAATATGTGCCGGAACTGCAGGTAGAGAAAATCAATGTCGCAAAAACCATGTCCATCAACAGCGCCCTGCTTGGTTACACGTTCGACACAGATCAAACGATGCCGAATCCAATTCATGTACACGCCGTAGTAGAAGCAATCAGGGTCACTCTGGCTTAGATGGTCAAGCTTTTCGTCGTTTGTATCCATTGCGGCTGCTTTTGATATTTAACTATCAAGTTCAAATTGGACAATTCTGAACAGTCTAGACTAGGCGGCGATGTTGCTGATCGATTAACCCCTGTTCCTCCAAAGCGGACATTGACAGATCAAGGTCTACAACCGGTTTGGGCCGTTCAGCGACCAAAAGCAGACGCGTAAACTGCAATATCGCTACGTCTGCTTTCTATTTTTGATCGCGTATTCCTATTATGGCAGGGCTGACAACGAAGCCTTTTTCTGTAGTCGCAACCCGATAGTTTGCATGTTCTCACGCAGACATACGTTGCGAACGCCAGATGCACTCAACTCGATCTTGTACTGCTTTCTAAGATGGTTGGCTACCTGAACCTGGCCAAGATGCGGGTTGTCCAGAGAGAACTCGACAACCGTGTTAGCGATATTTTCATCCGTGCGGTTCTTGTGACAGTGATCGGTGTTGACTTGCTTCTTAAGCGCCGTGATGCCACCTTCTCGCACGAGTTTGCGATGTCGGTAAATGGTGTCGCGAGACACGCCGCTGATCTTTGCCGCTTCGCTAACATTACCCAGCTGTTCCGCCAGCTCCAGCACATCCAGTTTTTTCTGGATTTCCATATCAACCATAGAATGCTTGGTCGGCTCTTTGACTTCTGATACCGTTAATTCGCGTCCAGCAAAATGAGCTGTAAAGCCTGCTTCGTGATTAGGGCGTATTTCACTACTGTCCCGTTAGGACCTTGAGAAAGGTGGCCTGAAATCAACCACTTGCTACAATGTGAATTGTCAAGAAACACCTTTAACAAAGGAAGAAATCAGGCCATGGCACATTGTAATACGATCCTCTCCCAAATACTGA
>CALKXZ010000464.1 GCA_938003775.1 uncultured Granulosicoccus sp.
TCCACGTGCTTGAGATGGGCAGGTCACTACGTGATGTCTAGAGCATATTGGTAACTCGCCAGTATTACGCCAACACTGCGCTGGCGACTACTTACAGGCAAACCAAGCGACGCTAGAAGAGTAGGCTCATCAATCGGTATGACATCACGATAACCTTATGATAAAAGCACGCGTCTAACCGCTTGCAGTGTTTGCTCTGGCTGCTCGCTCATGAGCATGTGACCGCAGCTATTTAGCACCACCAGTTCGCCGCGCAGTTGCGCGACCAGCTTGTTACTCATCTTTAGTGGTGTCATTCGGTCGGCATCGCCAGCAATCAGTGTGCACTTGCCGGGGCCGATATTGGCAGCCGCCTGCGCAAGCCCCGTATACGCATTACATGCTTGCAAATCAGCATACAAGACCCCCGGCGCGGATCGCTCCAGTAGCGCCATGGCTGAATTCTGCACACTGATGCCAGCTACCGCATTGTGACCTATCTGGGAGGCAAAGCTGTGGCTGTAAAGCGCGATCATGTCAACGGCAGCCTGTGTATTGGCTTTGGCAGCATCGAGTAACGC
Organism: uncultured Granulosicoccus sp.; assembly: GCA_938003775.1. Lineage (GTDB taxonomy): Bacteria > Pseudomonadota > Gammaproteobacteria > Granulosicoccales > Granulosicoccaceae > Granulosicoccus. The sequence continues at coordinate 561 of CALKXZ010000464.1, forward strand.
CTGACCCACTGCCATTGGGTAGCCCGCACCCAACAGCAGCAGCTGTTCAACACGCAAGGGTTGCAAACCAGCCGCTGCTATTGCGCTCAAAGCACCCATACTATGACCACCTAATATGACCGGTGTGTCCGGCAGAGCGTGGTCACGCTGCAGAGCATCCAGTAAATCCCATAGATGCGCAGCCTGTGCATCAATCGATTCCAGCACCTCTCCCTGGGACGCACCATGCGCCGGTAAATCTGGTGTCACGACATTGAAACCGTGTCGGGCAAAGTAGCGTGCCAGCAGCACCCATACCGTCCGATCCATGCCAGCACCGTGTAGCAATACCAATGTCTTACGTTCATCGTGCCAAGCCATACCGCCTGAACTGACAAATACATCACAGCCGTTAACGTGGACCATCATGAGCGTGATTCCGACACACTTTTGCTGGCCTTATGCAGCGCCTGCTTCAAATCGTTGAGTAGGTCGTCGATATCTTCAAGCCCAACTGATAAGCGTACCAAGCCCGGCGATACACCAGAGGCCAACAGTGCTTCATCATCCATCCGCGAATGCGTCGTACTGGCAGGATGTATAACCAATGACTTGGCATCACCGACATTGGCCAAGTGTGAAAATAGTTGCAGACTTTCAATAAATACACTGCCAGCTCGTCTGCCAGCTTTCAGTTCAAAACTGAATACAGCCCCACATCCTTTGGGCAGGAGCGTTTTGGCAAGCTCGTGATCAGCATGAGAAGGGTTTTGCGGATGGTAAACAGCACTGACCGCATCATGAGTTGACAAATAATTAACGATGGACGAAGTATTGCTGACGTGCCGTTCCATGCGCATCGGCAAGGTTTCTAATCCTTGTAGCAAATGAAACGCGTTGCCGGGGGATAAACTGGCACCAAAATCACGCAAGCCTTCTTTGCGTGCCCGCATTATAAATGCAGCGGGGCCAAACTCCTCAACAAAGTCCATACCATGAAAGCCAGCGTAGGGTTCAGTGATTTCTGGAAAACGTCCAGAAGCTTCCCAGTCAAAGCGACCACTGTCGACCAGCACTCCACCCACCGCGACTCCGTGACCACCCATAAATTTGGTCAGTGAGTGCATAACAATATCAGCACCGAGCCGTATTACTTTCATCAAGTACGGTGTCGTTAATGTGGCATCGATCATTAATGGCACACCAGCCTCGTGAGCAATCGCGGATACCTTCGGTATATCCAGCACTTCACAGCGCGGATTGGCAACAGTTTCAGCAAAAACCACGCGGGTTTCTGGCCTGATAGCAGCGTGAAACGCGTCTGGGTCCTGTGGGTCGACAAACGTTGTCTCGATACCAAAACGGGGTAAGGTATAACTGAGCAGATTATGTGTACCGCCATACAGTGACCGAGAAGCCACAATATGCCCACCAGCACCCGTAATCGTTGTTAGCCCCAGATGAATCGCGGCCATACCGCTGGCAGTACACACAGCGCCCACACCACCTTCCAATGCTGCCACTCGCTCTTCAAGTACCGCCACAGTGGGATTGGATATACGAGAATAGACATGCCCGGCCCGCGCAACATCGAACAACGATGACGCTTTGTCGCTGTCATCAAAGACAAAGGATGTGGTTTGATAGATAGGTGTCGCCCGCGCACCTGTTTCGCTGTCAGGTTGCTGACCCGCATGCAACGCTAGCGTATCAAACCCCAGAAATTGTGGACCGCTCATGGAAGTACCTCATTGAATGACGCTATTATCCGATACTTAAGTGGGTTATGTCGAACTGTTGATGCATGAAGTCGATATAAGATAAACAAGTGCACAGCGCCATCGCATCTACAGTGAGATTATTTGGCTTACGCTCATGCTCCGTAACCAATAAAGCGCTAGCCCCGACTATTCAGTGCGCCGTGGAAAGGCCGTAATGAATAGTCCGGGCTAAGTAATACCGAATTCATCCTCGCGTGCGCGTTTCAACACATCGTAGTGCTCAGCCAGTAAATCACTCTTGGTAACCACACCCACCAGACGTGGCTTGTTCGGATCCTCCCTGGTAACCACCGGCAAATATTCCTGCTGCCGCTCTGCCATCATTTGCACGGCCGTGACTATATTGGTCATGGGTGTGATGGCATAGTCGTCGCCTTGCGCCCCATCAATAGCCAGTGAGTCCAAGCTGTTATCAATCGCATGTCCAATCAGCAACGCCAGGTTTACACTGCCTTTGAATATACCTTCATCGTCAACAAAAACTGCCAACCGCTCACGTGCCTGGCCCATCTGAGATTCCAGTTGGCCGGCGCTGATTCCGCTATGTACCCGCAAATAGGCATTCTTGATTAAATGTTCGACGCGTTGAGTCATCAACAAATTGATATCTCGCCCACGCGACAGGTTGACATTACGACGGGCCAATTGCCAGCGAAAGAAGGAGCCGTGCTTGCCCGTTTGCATCACCGTGCTGGCAAAGGCAACCGCTGTCATGACACCCAGGGTGATGTTGTAGTCACGAGTGAGTTCAAAAACGATCAACACAGTTGAAATTGGTGCGCCTAATAACGCTGAGCCCATCGCTGCCATACCAATGGTTGCGTAAACACCCTGCTCACTCAACGGCATGCCCGTAAAGCTTGCAACGGCCCACAGTAGACCACCTAGCATGGTCCCCATAAAAACTGCCGGACCGAATATGCCACCAGCAAAGCCACTGCTCAGTGCCAGACAAACAACAATTAGCTTAGCAATCAACAACGAAGCAATCAGCGTCGTGTCAAGCGCACCACGAAGTGCCAGTAAAGTCCCTTCAAATCCGATACCTAAAATGTACGGCAGTGGAATAGCGACAATACCGATAACAGCACCAGCCAGTGCCGGTTGACACCAACGCGGTAAACCGGAATGTGTCCAAAGAAGTTCGAAACGCCCGGTTATAGCTAGCAGCAATTTGGCAACCAGCGCACCCAAAATGCCCAGTAGCATAAACAGCAGTAGCTCCCAATTGGACGCTATGCTATGGGGTAACACAGGAAACATAACCTGGTTGCCCAGAAAAGCACTGCGGACCACCATTGCGATCATTGCTGCAATAACGATAGGTGCAAACACACGGAGCGTGAAATAGCCCACGATAACCTCTAGCGCAAAGATAACGCCTGCTATCGGTGTGTTGAACGACACAGCCACCGCCGCGGCGGCGCCACAACCGAGCAAAGCCAGAGATTGCTTGTGATCAAGACCCAGTTTTTCAGCAATCCAGGCACTCACCGATGCGCCAATGTGGACCGCTGGCCCTTCACGCCCCAAGGGTGCGCCAACACCTAGCGATACCGCTGCCGCGATCCCCGCACCGACGCCTGAGCGAACCGGCATACGCGCGCTGTTCGTGGCGCAGGCTTCCATAACATCGGCAATACCGTGGTACCGACGACCAGGAAGAAACTGCATGAGAATGCCCAAAAATAAACCGCCGACAGTTGGCACCAGCACGACCTGCCAGGCCGGACTCGCTGCAATGATCTGTGTATAGCGCACTTCGGACGCAGCGCCGTAGCCGATCCATTGCACCAGCAGCATTAACTTGATCAGAGCCAGGGTTGATAAACCAACGACAGCACCGATCAATCCAGCCAATAGAAAAAACAACAGGCGGTTTCGCAACCTTGCGTCAACCCTGGCAAGCTGAAAACTCACAAACCCATAGTACGCCGGGCGAAACGGTTTCTCAGCGGTGACGTAATATCCAGCCCCAGTAAAGCCGCTGAGCGTATATGGGCTGGTAGCGTCGCTTGACCACGAAACGCACGTGCCAGAACATCGGTAAATTTTACGATCTGCTGCTGATCACTTTGGCGTGCACGCACGAAGCGCTCTAGCAACTGTGATTGACCTGGATCGGTGTCGCGGTGTGCGCCTAGTATTTGCATCAGTTCAGCCAAATCACGCATGGCAAGGTTATAGCCCTGACCACCCACTGGATGCAACAACCGAGCAGCGTTCCCCAATAAAACCGTGCGCTCAGCAATCTGTGACGTCGCTTCTATCCGTAGCAATGGCGTCACCACACGCGGCCCCACGGCGGCAAAACGCCCGAGCCGATAACCAAAGCGAGATTGCAAGCGCGCCAGAAAACGTTCACTGTCCAGTTGCGCAACATAATCCTGATCTTCTGGGTCCATACAATCGACAAAACTCATGTAACGGCCCGTGCGAGGCAGTAACGCCAGAGGACCACTTGGTGTGAATCGCTCATAGGCGATACCGTTGTGATCTTTATTGAGCTTCAGCGTTCCCAACGATGCTACTTGATCATAGTCAACCTGGCGCGTATGGATACCCACCGATTCGCGTACCACTGAACTCGCACCATCTGCGGCTATCAGCAGTCTGGCTTTGACAGGCGCTCCCTGCTCTACATGGATCTCAACATGTTCAGCATGATGGGACACCGACAGTACGCGGGAATTAATCCGATGATGTACCGTGGTTGCGCGCAGTGCTTGCATCAAAGACTGAGTCAGGTGTGTATTGTTGACGACAAAACCAACCGCTTCAGCGCCCAGCTCATCAGCTGACAATCGTGTTGCGCCGAAATAGCCTTTATGTGAGACACAAACCTGCTTGATCGGTGCTGCATCCATAGCAATCAGGCTCCACAATTGATGCCGAGCAAACCAACGTTGTGTACCCAGACTCAATGCGGTGCATCGTTGTCGCAAGGCATTTTGGTCACTGGACAATTCGGTGTCGACATTGTTGGTCGCGTGCTGGTCGGTAGCGCCGCCGGCATCAAGCAACACTACTTGCCAACCCTGCACTGCCAATACTTGCGCCAGTGGCACACCAACCAGACCGGCACCAACAATCACGATATCGGCAATGGGAGGTTGCGTATTCATGGATTATTGAGCCATGAAGGCTTCGATGGCTTCTACTGTTTTGGGTACACCTGAACTGAGCACCTCACACCCCTGTCGCGTTACCGCAACATCGTCTTCAATGCGAATACCGATATTGCGAAAGGCCTTGGGAATTTTGCGCGAGTGCCCCAAATACAAACCCGGCTCTACCGTCAGCACCATACCCGGTTCTAGCAGGCGCCATTCGCCTGCAATTTTGTACTCACCCACATCGTGTACATCCATACCCAGCCAGTGACCGGTGCGATGCATGTAATACGGCTTGTAGGCTTCTTCCTTCAGTAACTTTGGTAACTTGCCTTTGAGCACGCCAATATCTCGCAATCCCCGCGTCAATATCTTCACAGCGGCATCGTGCGGATCATTCCAATGATTCCCAGGCTTAACAGCTGCAATTGCGGCCAACTGCGCTTCAAGCACAATGTTATACACCGTTTTTTGCGCCTCAGTGAATACACCATTAACAGGAAATGTACGCGTGATATCGCCCGCGTAGCCACCCACTTCCGCACCGGAATCTATCAGTACTAATTCATCATCACACAGTACATCGTTGTTTTCTGTGTAATGCAGAATACACCCATTTTCCCCGCCGCCTACGATCGGTAAAAAAGCATGCGTCGCCCCGTTAGCTGTATATTTCGCAATGAGTTCCGCCTCCAGTTCGTATTCATATTTGCCCGGTCGCGCCGCATTCATCGCACGCTTATGGGCCGCCGCACTGAGCTTTGCAGCCGAGCGCATCATGGCTAATTCGGCACGGCTTTTGTGCAGCCTCATTTCATGCACGTGGTAATCGAGTGAAATAAATGAATCCGGATCGCCACCTTCGCGATGACGACTAGAACGCGCCTTATTCAGCCAACCCAGCAGTTGCGCATCAAACGCTTGATCTTTGCCTAGCGTGTGAAAGACCGATTGCTTGTTCTCCAACAATCCTGGAAGGATGTCATCAATGTCACTGATCGGGAAAGCATCATCGGCATTCAGAGCCGCAGGTGCATCCTCGACCCCCAATCGTCTGCCGTGCCAGGTTTCCTGCAACGGATCACGCTCGCGACAAAACATGATGTACTGACCAGCCTTGCGGTTGGGCACCAGGACCATCAAGGCCTCAGGCTCGTCAAAGCCGCTTAGGTATAGCAGATTACTGTCAGCCCGGTAGGGGTAGTTCGAGTCACGATTGCGCATGGCAGTGCGTGCTGCCGGTATCACCGCAATGGCGTTGTCCCCCATAGTGCGCATCAGTGCACGGCGACGACGTTTTAATTCAGCAGCGTGTGACTGACTAAAACGCTGCGTGCGGCTCGTACCTTTTTTCACGATGGTTTTTCCTGTGCAACGGGTGTCACCGGGCGTAGCTCTTCGAGCACCAGCAAGACGCCAACGCGAACATATTCCAGCAATTCACTGTAAATGGATTCTCGCTGCTCATCGCTGTCTGTGTCAGACACAACAGCACCGGCGTACAGGTCTGCATTTTCCTCATCGTCCGCCGCCTCAATGGCTTGAAAATCTTCTATGATTTCGCGCGTATTCTCAGGTAGGGGCTTTTGCCCGCGCTGACTCAAAGCGATCCCCACACCGTAGGTAAATCCGCTGCAGTAATCTCCCAGTGCACGAATTCGATAGCTCACTGGTGTCGCCTCGTCCGGTACAGCCGGCATAAATTCCATGTCAGTATCGTGCAGGGCGTTGAGCGTTTGGGTGAACCACTCGTCCAGGGATTTTAATTCACTTGACCTGGCAGCCACTGATTCTGCCCCCAGTGACGCGGCATCGAGTACCTCGGTAAACCAACGCGTCTTGGCGGCGGCACTGGGCAAGGAGCACAACAGGCCACAGCACAGGCCGTGAACCTCAGACAAGGGCAGCGGTACATCGAGCCGTTCCAGCACGGCAACGATGGATTGATTCGAGAGAGTCACAGGTAGAGACAGGCTATTCCCAGTAAAGCACGGCTGAAGTATACAATGCGGCTGACACAATCAACCGGGGTCTGCCGATGAGTCACCCAACACTGCACGACGAATTCGAAACGCTAGAGTCACGACTGCACGAGATCATGGCACTGTGTTCGCGCTTGCAACTGGAAAACCAGTCACTCAAGGAACAACAGGGTAATCTGGTTGAGGAGCGGGCCAAATTGATAGACAAAAACGAAACGGCACGCAGCAAGGTTGAACAGATGATTATCCGCCTGAAATCAATGGAAGCCAGCCAATGAATCAATCACCCACCGCTACGGCCAGCAAAAAGCAGAATTCAGTGATTGACACCGGTGGTTCGCGACCTGCCAAACTGCGCATACTTGACAAAGAAGTGCAAATTGCCTGCAAACCGGGCGAAGAAGACGATTTGATGCAAGCGGCAGCCTATATTGACAAATCCATGAGAGATTTAAGACGCCGTAACACAACATCCAGTATTGAAAAAATTGCTATTGTTGCGGCTATTAATACCGCTAATGCGTTACTGAAATCCCGAACACAGGAAGGCGGGGGTGACGCATTCGCCGAGCGACTGTCGGCATTGAACGGCAAACTGGAAGAATTGTTGAACAGCGATGGCACAAATCGGAGTGATTAGTGCTCATTAACCATCAATGCACACTAACGTATTGATACTACATAAAGTACACACTCAAACACATCGTTAACTGTGTGGTAGGCCATGTAATATTGGTTAGAGTAACCAGCAAGTCTATTAACCGGCACTCAGATCGTGCTAACCTGATCTCGTATCTTCTGCGGTGTTTGTTATTCGGTTGGGTATATCCCTTGAGCCTAATTACACACCCCGGGGGTGGTCTGGTCGCTGTTGTTGTGCATGTCCGTTACGGCGGAAAGCCTGATACGGTTCCAGTCGTCCCCACCTGAACCAATTGGTTCAAGGTAGCACACCAAAACGGCACTCGTGGTTGATACACTCAGCACCAATGGCGGACAACAACCAACCGCGCGACAACAGCCAAGCACGGCAAGCACTCAGAGAACGTCTGCAAAGGCGCAGATCTGATATGTCAGCAGGCTCAGTCAGCGACCATTCACACACTATTTGCAATAGCGCAGCTTCGTTGCTTGCATCGAGCCAGCATATTGCTGGCTACTTAGCGCTGGGCTGTGAAGTGAACGTTGCAGCCTTGCTCAGCTTCTGTAGAGCGCAAGGCCAGCACACCTATGTACCTTGTGTGCAAGATAATCATCAAATGCTGTTTGCCCCAATTAATGAAAGCACAAGGCTGGTTGCCAACCGCTACGGCATTAAAGAGCCTGCCATGGATGCTGAGCGGTGTATTCTGGCAACTTCGTTAGATGCTGTGTTGGTCCCGTTGGTTGGATTCGACAACAATTGTCATCGTATGGGTATGGGGGGTGGTTATTATGATCGCTGTTTCGCCCATCGCCGCGCAGACGCTAAAAATACCTCACGGGCACCGTTGCTGATTGGTGTTGCCTATGAGCTGCAACGTACTGATAGCGTCTTACCAGATTGGTGGGATGTACCGTTGGATTACGTTGTGACCGAGCAGCGCATCTTTAATGCCTGCACTACCTGAGGAATAACGAGTACGCTTGGTTATCCGATTCATCTTCACTTTGAAAGCCCAAGGTGTTGATAAATTGTGCTAACTGCTGCTCAGCACCCTCCGGTAATGTCATGCCCACCAGTACACGTCCGTAGGCTGCGCCGTGATTGCGGTAATGGAACAGCGTAATGTTCCATTGCTCACCCATGGCTTTGAGAAACCCCAGCAAGGCACCCGGGCGTTCGGGAAAGACAAAGCGGTATAGTTTTTCCGATGACAACTTAGCATGTCCACCAATCATATGACGCAAATGTAGCTTAGCGGTATCGTTGTGGGTCATGTCCAGTACCGCGTAGCCGCTTTGCACCAGATGATCGACCAATGCCCGACGCTCTTGAGCACCACCACTGAGCTCCACACCGGCAAACACTTGAGCTAATTCTGTATCCGCATAACGGTAATTGAATTCGGTGATACCGCGCCGGCCCAGCGTGTTACAGAAACGCAGGAAACTGCCGGGTTGCTCAGGTATTGTTACAGCTAGCAGGGCCTCTCGACTCTCACCAATTTCCACACGTTCAGCAACATGCCGAATACGATCAAAGTTAATGTTCGCACCGCTGTTGATGGCGATCATATTCTGTCCAGTCACACCGCGATCCTTAACGTAACGTTTCATGCCAGCTACTGCTAACGCCCCGGCAGGCTCAGTCAGCGTGCGCGTCTCGTTAAAGATATCTTTGATAGCAGCTGACATCTCATCCACGGTCACCAATACCACCTCATCCAGAAACTCCCGGCACAACTCAAAACAATGCTTGCCAACCTGCGCTACGGCTACCCCGTCAGCAAACAAACCCACTTGTTCCAATGTGATGCGCTCATCGGCTTGCAATGCACCATGCATGGACGCTGCATCCACAGGCTCAACACCCACAATGCGGACCTCTGGCCGAAGGTATTTCATGTACGCACTAACACCGGCCGCTAAGCCACCACCACCAACTGGCAAGAAAACCACGTCAAGCGCACCGGGGTGCTGCTGGCACAGTTCAACGCCCACCGTACCCTGCCCGGCAATGGTATCCGGTGCATCAAAGGGATGAATAAAAGCAAATCCCCGATCATCAACCAGTGTTAGTGCGTAGGTCAGCGCGGAGGCAAAATCATCTCCGTGCAAGATGACTTCGCCGGCCAGGTTACGCACCGCATCGACCTTAATACCCGGTGTGGTCTGTGGCATGACGATAACCGCTGGAATGTTGAGTTTGCGTGCCGCCAGTGCAACACCTTGTGCGTGATTGCCTGCTGAGGCGCAGATAACACCGGCAACACTCTGCTGCTGCATTAGCTGATAAATGCGATTAAACGCACCGCGGCACTTAAACGAGAAGATGGGCTGTTCATCCTCGCGCTTGAGCCATACGGAATTACCTATACGCGCAGATAACTGTGGCGCGGCGTGCAAACGTGTTTGTTCAGACACATCATAGACGCGAGCAGACAGGATGCGTTTGATATACTCGTCGTGGAGCTGGCTCATCACTAGCCGTGTTGGATCTCAGGGCACACAAATGTACTCGGTTTCCCAATATTGTGCTCGACAAGTTGCGCTCAAAAAATTTTATTCTCAATCTGTTGTACTGACCCTTAGTTGTACTGAACCAGGAGCGCGCAGGTACCCTTTGCCCGGTCGCACAACTTTACTGCAGTGTTTTCAACCTATACAACGATAGCCCGGCAAGGACTTTAACCATGCACCCTGGAAAAAAAGCAGCTGCGCTCGCCGCGCTGGAATTGGTCGATAACGACGCACTGCTGGGCGTGGGAACCGGCTCGACAGTCAATGTCTTTATCGAGATGCTAGCGGCCTCGAATAAGCAGATCAGTGGCGCTGTGGCCAGCTCGGAAGCGACCGCTGAACGACTCACCGCACACGGTATTGACGTACTTGATCTGAACATGACAGGCCAGCTGGCGTTGTATATCGATGGAGCTGACGAATCGAATCCGAAGCTACAGCTGATCAAAGGTGGGGGCGGTGCGCTGACGCGGGAGAAAATCATCGCTGCAGCCAGCCGACAATTCGTCTGCATCGTGGATCACAGCAAACAGGTGCAAGTGCTGGGAGCATTCCCGTTACCCATCGAGGTCATACCGATGGCAAGAAGCTATGTGGCTCGCGAAATTGTAAAGCTGGGTGCAGATCCAGAGTTCCGCGAGGCCCCTAGAACGGACAACGGCAATATCATCCTGGACTGCTACGGCTTTAACATCACAGACCCTGTTAACCTAGAGGCACAGCTCAACGCTCTGGCAGGTGTTGTTACCGTCGGGCTGTTTGCTAGCCGCCCAGCCGATGTACTAATTGTCGGTCAAGACGATGGCAAAACCGAATTGATCGAAAACACGTCACGATAGATGCGTCAGCATCGTACCCTGTTCATCATCGTGTTCGACAGCAGGATCAGCCTCTAATGGCAATTGCAAGGTAATACGAGTACCGTTAGATAGATTACTTGCCGATACCGAACCGCTGTGCAATGTCACAACTCGCGACACGAGTGCCAAACCCAGTCCAATGCCTTTGAAGTCACCGGCGGTTTGCGCATCACGTTTAAAACGCGTAAACAACTGATCCAACATGGCAGGATCAATACCCACACCCTGATCATCAATGGTCAGTAAAGCGCTATCGTCTTGCCGCATCAATCGCACCGACACGATAGTCTCTTCAGGCGAGTACTTGATGGCATTACTGATGATATTGGTGACAGCCCGTTCAAGCGACGTGGCATCACCTTCCACCCAAAGATCATCATCGGTGGTGTCAATATCGAACTGAATGCTACGCTCACGGGCCTGCGGTAACATCTGATCGAGCGCATTATCCAGTACGGCGTTCAATAGTACGGGCTCAAAGCGTGCCTCTGACAAACTATCCGCCCGCGCGACATGCAGCAGATCATCCATCATCGCAAGACTGTGTTGAATATTATGCTCAATGCGCGGATCGCTGTCTTGCTCGAGTAAATACAGTGCCGAGATTAACGGCGAGCGCAAATCATGCGATAAGTAATCAACCATTTCCGCTCGCGCTCGCTCCGCTGTTCGGATGTCAGTAACATCCAATACGCTGGCGCAGATCAGCCGCTGCGCAAGCGTTGCACCAACTGCACTGAAATTGACCACCATTTCACGACTTTGCTCGCTGTAGGATACTTGCCACGGTTTTCCATCCAGCAGTAACTGCTGCGCTCGGCGGGCGTCATCGGGCGCTGTGGGATCGCGATCTACACTGACTAGAAAATCGATGAAATCAGCACGCTCACGAAACCTGGGTACTATTTCGTACATCAAAATATTAGCGCGCACACACTCCCCGGCTGCGTTCCACACACCGAATCCTGCTGGGCTACCATCCAGAATAGTTTCTGAGAAAACCTTAATACTGCGTAGCCAAGCCATTTCCTCACTTAAGCTAAGTGCATTGGTTTGCAATTTTTCAATGGATCCGCTCATCCACGTCGTTTTTTCTCGAGAGCGCACACGCGCCAACGTGTCTATGTAGTCGGTAATCTGACTACTGCGCTGAACATCTGCGATGGACATTTCTATATGCAGTGGCTCAATGCCAGCATAGGTACGTGTATAGATACCACGACGTACTCGCCAACTGCCTTCGGTGCTCGTGACTCGCTCCTCGGGCAAACCACTTCCACCGGCAAATACATCGGTACCGGCATGAAATCGCCAACCCAGTATCGGTAAGTGTCGCGATGCCGTGTTAAAAAACTCAGCGAGCAGTGCATTGTTCTGGCTATCACGTTTGGGCAGATGAGGTTCCAGTTTCATGCGCTCACGTTCTAGGAATCGATTGACATACTCCAAACGATTCCAACTCCAGAACAAATAACTCATGAGTATGGGTATGCTCGCAGATAGCGGTGGATACCATTGCCGAGCAAATCGATAGAGCACAAAGCTCAATACCACTGGCAGACAAGCACCAACAACGGCCGCGACAAAACCCCAACGCGGTGGCGCTCGCGAATACAGCACTAACATCAACGGCAACAGGATGATGGCAACCAGTATATTGGCTGGTCCACTGGCGTTAACCACCAATGATCCGTCTCTGAGGGCTGAGAAAATGTTGGCATGAATTTCCACACCTGGGACCGGTTGATCCAGTGCGGACACCGGTGTTGGCACGACGTCGCCAAGACCGGTCGTCGTCATACCCACAAAGACAATTTTTCCGCTCAGATGGCCACGTGATACGTCACCGCGCAAGATATCCACGGCAGATATGCGTCTGAACGCGCCATTTGGGCCGTAAAAAGGGATGAGCACTTCGTAATTTTCCACCCACTGACCCTGAATACCCGCCTTGTCAATGAACTGACCGGGTATTGGTTCTATAGATCCTTCGATCGCTTGCAATGCACTGAGTGACAAGGCTGACCAGTGCGCCTGATTGAATCCCGATTTAAGGTGAACCCTGCGCACAATGCCGTCATCATCAATCGGTAGAAAGATATGCCCCAGGTCTGTGACGTTTCGCGTTATTTCAGAAATAGGCAAGGATTCTCTGACCGTTCGCCGCGTGCCACTCTCGGTCAGTATGGGTAAAACCGATATTGGCAATGACCCAATAGCTTGAGCCAGTTGCCTATCACTGGCAGGTAGGTCGGCAGGCTCAACGTACAGTAAGTCAACAACGACGGCCCGTGCTCCCGCCAGTGTCAGTTGTTCGAACAACTTGGCTTGCTGTGACCTTGGCCATGGCCAGCGGCCCAACTCAGCCAAGCTTTCTGAATCAATCGCTGCGACCACCACATCATCTGGAACGGCACGTTGGAAAGATCGTACCCAACTGTCATGCAACAGACGGTCTACCTTGCGTGTGGATTCACTCCATTGGAGTATCCACACCAGAAACAGCAAAGAACAGAAAAAAACGCCCAGTACCGGTACGGTTATTCTGAGGTGGCTCGATTCAGTGGCTGCGCTCATCAGCTAGGAGCTACACGCCAAATAATGTATTTTTTGAGGTCAACTGGCTTAGACCCCTAGCCGTTGTTGGTGTGTTCCTCAAGCCGATAACCGTGCTGATAAATGGAGGTCAGTTTCCAACGCTCTGAGGCAAGTAGCTTGAGTTTCTTGCGCAACCGACTGGCGTGTGTATCAACGGTACGCGTGTTGAGCTCAGCAGATGTACCCCACACCGACGTTAACAGGTGCTGCCTGGACAGTACCCTTCCCCGGTTACGAAACATGAACAACGCCAGTTCGTATTCTTTCTCGGTGAGTTTAATGGGTTCATCGTGAAGCCTGACCTGGCGATTCGATGTGTCGAACACATACGGTGGGCATTCAAGCATCTCAGACTCGGGCTGGGCGCGCCGGGCCAACGCATAAAGCCTGGCCAGCAATTCATGTTGGCGCACCGGTTTTGCCAGGTAATCATCAGCACCGGAGCGGAGCGCCGTCACGATATCTTCCTCAGCCTGACGGGCTGTGGCAAATATAACCGGTATGTCGCTAGTCAGTGTCTTACGAATCCAGTGCAATACCTCCAGCCCGGAACTGCCGCTTTGTAAGGTCCAGTCAAGTACCACAACATCGTAGCTAGACTTACGAAAAGCCCGCTGGAAATCCTCTGCGGTATGGAAGACACCGCAATGGTACCCCTTGCTTTCTATCCAACCGCTGACCCTTGCCGCCTGCTCATTGTTATCCTCCAGCAATGCAATTCGCAAGTTTTGCCGTTCACTCATACTTATGTCTCATCCTTAGCAGATGCGAAGTGTTACCTAATGTGAAGACAAGTGCAAATCCTAGCGTGGGCTAGCACGAAACTCAGCTATAAACAAGGGGGTTAAAAAAATGACGTCCGCCCTCTAAGTGGCTGATTCTGTCTGCCAATCGGCTGACCTCATCGGGATTGTCAGCAAGATTGATCTCGGCAGTATTGACTATCAGCAGTGGCGAATCGTTATAGCTGTGGAAAAAACGTTCATACAGCGCACTTAGCTGTGTCAGGTAATTACTGTCTATCCGCTGTTCATGGCCAACACCACGGCGTTCGATTCTCTCGATCAATCGTTCCAGTGGTGCTTGCAGATAAACAACCAGATCAGGCTTGCGCACATTAGCCACCTGCTGCTGGTAGAGTTTGGCGTACATCCACCATTCCGTATGATTCAGCGTCAACTCGGCGAACAGGCGGTCCTTTTCCAGCAGAAAATCCGCCACGATAGGCTGATTTGGCGTCACTACCGCAGGGTTGGTCAGCACGTCTATGCGCGATACTAGGAAGTGCAGCTGCGCATGAAACGCCACCGCAGCAGGGTCACGGTAAAAGGTGCGTAGGTAAGGATTACTGGCGTCTGTGTCACTCAGGAAGCTCGCCTTAACGTGCTGAGCCAGTTGAATCGCGAGGGTAGATTTTCCGACGCCTATTCGAAGATTTCCCTTTTTATGGCATTCCACTGCGACACCAACACTACCCCTGCCATGGCC
>CALKXZ010000465.1 GCA_938003775.1 uncultured Granulosicoccus sp.
CCCATGGTTGACAGTCTATTATCCGATATTGGCATTGACGGTGCCAACCTGTCGAAAATGGGTGGGCTGGTAAGAGAAGCTCGTGATATTAGCTCTATCACTCGAGATGCTGAACGCGCTGCTCAGAGCGCTGATGGCTCATCTGGTGATAAAAGCAGGAACAAGGATGATGCAGGGTCTGCCTCAACCGATAATTCATCCGATAAGCAGTAGTGGTGATGGATTTGTATTTTCACGCGGAATGTTCGAAAACATAACAGGTAAAGCTCATGGCTCGTGTGTATATATCCAGTGTAATTCCGACGTCGGTAGAGCAGGTTTGGGAACGAGTTCGTGATTTTAACGGTATGCCCAAATGGCACCCACGTATTCGGGAGAGCCGTATCGAGAATGCTGAGCCTGCAGACAAAATAGGCTGCATTCGGAATTTTCAATTGCAAAGCGGTGATACGATTCGTGAGCAACTCTTAGGTATGAGTGACTATGACATGTTCTATACCTACGCAATTTTGGAAAGTCCTATGCCATTGGAAAACTATGTAGCCACATTGCGACTAACAAAGGTAACCGACGGTGCACAGTGTTTTGCGGAATGGTCTGCTGAATTTGATTGTGCGCTTGATGCCGAGGAAGAATTACTCGATGGTATCGGTACTAATGTGTTTCAAGCAGGGTTTGATGCACTTAAGCGACATTTTGGAAACGCCTGAGCCAGTATTGGATTGAAAGCGTTATGTTAAAAGTTTTGCGAAGCACGATTATGGAAGTATCAGTGGATACACTATGGGATGTTCTGCGTGATTTCAACGCACATTCACAGTGGCATCCTGCCATCGATAACAGTGCTATCGAGCAAGACCAATCTCCATTGTCGGTGGGTTGCGTGCGTAGTTTCACTTTATCCGATGGGCAACAGCTGCGCGAGAAGCTGCTGTCATTATCAGATCTTGAAATGACTTACAGCTACTGCTTGCTGGATACACCAATACCCTTATTCAACTACGTTGCGCATAGCCGGCTGGTTCCTGTTACTGACGGGAATTTAAGCTACTGGGAATGGGAGGCCAGTTTTAATACACGGGTCGATCAGGAAGAGAGCATGATGGCACTGGTGGGTGATTCAATTTTTAGCACCGGATTTAAGGCTATGCGAAGCTATTTGTCGCTGCCTGTTCAAACCACCAGCGCTTAATAATTATGAAATGGGATGTCATTGATGAGACTGCATTGATATGAGTATAACGTCTGTTATCTGCCCATCAGCTAGCGATGCGGCACGTGTGCTGGCTAGCAACAACCGGGCTCGTTTCTTCGGCGGAGGCACGTTGTTGATGCGATCTATCAATGAAGGTGACCAATCGTTCGATACGATCGTTCGCATCAACGATCCGATCATGATGCAGATTCAGAATGCAGGTCGTCAGCTGATTATCGGTGCGGGTGTAACCATGTCTGGTTTACTGAGTAACCGTGATGCACAGTTTCTGGCTAGCGCTGCAAGAAGTGTCGGCGGTCCGGCAATTCGTAACATGGCAACTGTGGGCGGAAATTTGTTCGCTCCCTCTCCCTACGGCGATTTCACCACAGCGCTGATAGCATTGGACGGCATAGCGACATTAGCCGATGGTAGTACCGTGCCTTTGGCAGATTTTTTACTCAAGCGCAAAAATGATCACACATCGATTGTTACGCAGATATCGGTTAACCGACCCAATTCGGCTGATGAATTTCACTTTCTCAAGGTTAGCCGTGTAAAACCAAAAGGTATTGCTGTAATGACATTTGCCGCTTGTTTACCGAGGCAAGGTGGTCGGTTGCAGAACGTAAGGGTAGCTGCCGGTGCCATGGCACCTACACCTGTACGCATGGTGTCCGTTGAGCAAGCACTGGAAGGGCAGGGCTTGGATGCAGGTACGATTGAAGCAGCTGTGGGTGTTGTTTCTCATGACTTGGCTGCTCCCACTGATGCCATTGCCACAAGTTGGTACCGTGCTGAAGTCGCACCGGTACACCTACGACGATTGCTTATCGGTGCCAGCGGGCACACCGGAGGATACTAACGATCATGACTAAAGTACCTGTGCAGATTACCCTTAACGGTAAAGAACGGTCTGTGTTTGTTGAAGCCGGTCAGAATCTACTCGATACGCTACGCCGTTCACTGGGTGATCTGACGCCAAAGTACGGCTGTGGTCAAGGTACCTGTGGTTGTTGCTCCGTGGTAATTGATGGTCAGATACGCCTGTCGTGCTTGACCTTAGCCGAATCGGTTGATGGCAGCGTTATTGAAACAGTTGCCGGTATAGGAGACGGTGCCCAATTGCATGCATTACAGACGGCGTTCATCACGCATTTTGCAGCTCAATGTGGCTTTTGCACCACAGGAATGCTGATGTCTGCGAAGAACCTTCTGGACAACAACCCCTCACCAACACGCGAAGACGTTGTTGAAGCGATTTCGGGCAATATCTGCAGGTGTACGGGCTACGAAGCCATTATAAACGCCATACTTGATGTCGCTGCACAAGGTGGCAGTGGTCGTCAACTCAGCTGAAGACATGACAGATGATTGAATTTCGTAAAGATCTGTTTGCCGATGAACGGGATGACAACCTCAACGAGGTAGGTCAGCCGACACTGCGACAGGATATCCTGGGGCATGTTACCGGGCGCTCTCCCTTTTTTGATGACCATCAATTTGATGGTATGACACATCTGAAATGTGTACGTAGTCCGCATCATCGGGCGCGAATACGCCACGTCGATACTTCAGCGGCTGAACGTATGCCGGGTGTTCATCGCGTGATGACAGAGCGTGATATACCGGTTAATCGCAATACACTGCTGGCGTTGATCAACTTCGGTAAGGATGATGAGCCGGTACTGGCTAACAATCAGGTCAATTACATTGGTGAGCCGGTGGTTGCCATTATTGCTGATACAGAACGGCAGGCTCGCGATGCCTGTGCCGCTGTGCGAATCGATTACGAAGTTCTGCCGCATGTTCTTGATCCCGAGGAGGCATTATCACCAGATGCCCCTATCGTTAATGAAACCTATCCAAATAATTCATTTGATTATCACGAAAAATATGATCATCAAAAACTTCGGTTTGGTGATGTAGAAACAGCGTTCACTCAAGCAGATAAAATCGTAGAGGCGCGTTACCAGATGTCGCCAATTGAACATGCGGCGACCGAGACCAACGGGTGTATAGCAGTGGCTGAAACCAACGATCGTGTTGCCTGCTACACCTCAACGCAAGCACTGTTCTTCTCTTTAGGTACTGCTGCCAAGGTATTGGATATGTCCAGCGCACGGCTACATTTTATCGGTGGCACAGTGGGTGGTGGATTTGGTGGTAAGGTCGATACTGTTGTTGAGCCACTGGCCATATTGGGGTGTCTCCTAACAGGTCGACCTGTGCGCTTTGTTTATGATCGTGAAGAGGAGATGCAGGTCAGTTCACCGCGCGGCGCTGAGCGCTGGTATATCAAAGATGGCGTAATGAACGATGGTCGTATCATTGCACGCCAGTTTCGCGGTTACTTTGATGGCGGTGCATATACCCGCCTTTCCAGTTACGCTGTGATTAAGGGTGTGGCGCATTTACCCGGACCATATACGATTCCAAATGTCAGTGCTAACGTTTATGGTGTTTATACCAATCGTACACCAGCATCCGCTATGCGCGGCTTTGGGATAACCGGCGTCGACTTCGCCATAGAATGCCAGATGGATCGTGTCGCTGAAGCCGTGGGTATGAACCCCATTGAACTGAGAATGCTCAATGCCTATCGAGATGGGGATATGAAAGCGCACCGACGTGAAGCCAAGAATTGTGCGTTGATAGAATGCATGCAAGTGGCTGCAGAGAAAGCCGGTTGGGTCATTGGTGAAGACTACAAACGCATGTCCAGTCTTGTGGGTGGCGGTGGTGACCGCGCTGTTATTCCGCACACGGTAACTGATGAGCAAGGCAAGATTGGGTCGAGTCGTCGCGTTGATGGACTGGCAGCAGCGTCTTCGCAACAAACTGTACCCTATACACCTACACCTACACCTTTAGCTCAGCCTCAGTCACGACCACCAACTGACGTCCCTGTTGCGGATATCCAATCGCCTATCTACCAACCTGTACCGGTGCACTCACCCATTTACGCACCAGTAGAATCGACGCCAATGCAGTCGGCCAGAAATAGTCAGGCAGCCAGTACCGGAACTGCACCGTCTCCACCGTATCGTTCGGCAGGATCATCCACACCAGGGCCGAGCATTGATCAGTCGCCATCTGGCGTGCACACGTTGCGTACACCGACGCGTCCGGGAGCATCGGTACCGCCGGGTACACCATTAGCAGGTACATCCGGGACAACGGGTGTATCAAGTACATCAGGTGTATCAAGTACATCAGGTGTATCAAGTACATCAAGTACATCAAGTACATCAAGTACATCAAGTACATCAAGTACACCAAGTACATCAAGTACATCAAGTACATCAAGTACATCAAGTACATCAGGTACATCAGGTACATCAGGTACATCAGGTACATCAGGCTCGCCAAGCTCGCGATTATCAGGTCCATCGAGCGGTGGTCAGGCCCGCCCGCCAGCAACC
>CALKXZ010000466.1 GCA_938003775.1 uncultured Granulosicoccus sp.
GCGCCGTTACGGCCGCTATTCGTTTAGAGGTCGGTGTACCCGTCAAGCTAATGCTAGTGCCGCGCGCGACAATGATTGTAGCAAGCGGGGTAGCTACCAGGCCCTGGGCAGTAAGGCTTTTACGCGTTATCTGAACGAATTAGGTGTCAGTGCGCTTGAACTGCTACCGGTGCAAACGTTTGTTGATGACGAATTTCTAGTCAAGCAGGATCTGGTGAACTATTGGGGATATCAAACGCTGTGTTTCTTGGCTGCAGATGCCCGGTACGCTGGCAGTGATGAGCCTGCAACCGAATTTGCGGACATGGTGAGGTGTTTACACAAGGCGGGAATTGAGGTGTTCATGGATGTTGTCTACAACCACACAGCCGAGGGCAACGAACTGGGTCCGACCTTGTGTTACCGCGGAATAGACAATCTCTCCTACTACCGACTGAATCGTAATCCGCGCTATTACATTAATGACAGTGGCACCGGTAATACCCTGGCACTGGAACATCCACGTGTGCTGCAACTGGTTATGGACAGCTTGCGCTACTGGGCAGGCGCTATGCAGGTGGATGGTTTTCGCTTCGATTTGGCCAGTATTCTGGGCCGAGAAGATCATGGCTTTGATCGCGGCGCAGGTTTTTTTGATGCCATAGCTCAAGACCCTTCATTGGCCGATGTGCGTCTGATTGCCGAGCCGTGGGATCTGGGACCCGGTGGCTACCAGTTGGGGCAGTACCCCGCTCGCTGGTCTGAATGGAACGACCAGTTCCGTGATGTTGTAAGGCAATTCTGGAACTCAGACGCTGATCTTTTACCAGAATTTTCTGACAAGCTGTTAGGCAGCAGCGCCCTGTTCGAATGGCAAGGTAGAGCGCCAGCAGCCAGTATCAATTTTGTGACAGCTCACGATGGCTTTACACTGCGCGATACCGTCAGCTATGCGTACAAACACAACGAAGCAAATGGTGAAAATAACGCCGACGGACATGGCAACAACCATTCAAATAACTATGGCGTGGAGGGCGAGACTGACGATGCAGCGATAAACCTACTGCGAGCCCGTCAGCAGCGCAACCTGCTGTGTACGCTTTTTTTGGCTCAAGGCACGCCCATGCTGCTTGCAGGAGATGAACGTAACCGTACACAATTTGGGAACAATAACGCCTATTGTCAGGACAATGAGACCACCTGGATTGACTGGCAAGACAGTGCAACGGCGGCTGGGTTGCATCGGTTCACTCAACGGCTAGTGTCGTTGCGCTCACGACAGCCTGTGCTGCGTCGGGGCTGGTATCTGCATGGTCTTCATCGCTCGTTGAGCACCGGGTTGCCAGATGTGAGTTGGCTGAACCACAGCGCCAGCTTGATGGATGAAGCGGACTGGCACCGACCCGGCGGTGGTTTTGTCGCGCTGCAGCTCATGGGCGACGCCATTCCCCCAGAATACCAGGTGCCTGTGTCCGATTCACTGCTGATACTGATCAACGGTTGTCGGCAGGACATCCAGTTTCCACTGGATTCGCAACGGTTGGCTGGGCCACGGTGGTGTGTCGAGATCGATTCAGCAAGACCGGATGCAGCCGTGTCAGACGTGACCAAGCTTGCATTATGTGAAGCCAGTTCGGTTATGGTCTTGCGACTGTTGGATTGAGTTTCTCCGGGGCATAACAGTTACGCTCAGTCTGTTATACACTGTGCGGTATCGAGTTGTGCGGTAAGCGAACATGAAGTCCACCCTCCCTGCGACACACCTGTTAAGGCACTTTCTACTGTTTGTGCTGACGGTTGTATTCCTATTAACACTGATCCGGGCAGCCTACGGATTGTGGCAGTTCCCGCGGTTGGATGAAACCAACGCACTCATGCCACTGTTTTTACAGGGTCTGCGTTTTGATCTGGCATTAATCGGGCTGGTGTGCCTGATTCCAGTGGTGCTCGGTTCCCTGTTGTCGATGTCTGAAGGCACCCGGGGTCTGGCTAAGTTCGTCATCACCTCATTTCTAATGTTGGGCCTGTTGCTAATACTGACGTTGGAGCTGATCACACCGTGGTTTGTGCAAAACCAGGGGTTACGACCCGATGTTGCGCTAATGGGCGGTATTGAAAACCCAGTTGCTGCGCTGCAAGTCGTTGTGCAGGAACACCCCATTCCTCTGGTGGTGGGCCTGGTTCTATGCGCGCTCATTTTAATTGCTTTTTGGGCACGGTTGGAAATGAAGCGGTTCCTGCGTTACCGGGTTGCGGCGCCCTCTGCACTGATGCTGGCTATCGTTGGAGGCCTGGCTTGTGTCATTGCTATATGGTCGACTCCTGACCTACGTCAGCCAGCGTTCTCGCCGGGTGATTCATTAATCAGCGCCGATTCAACCGTCAACGACATGGCCATGAACAGCGCCTACAAAACGCTCTACTCAGCCGCGCTGCCATTGCTGAACAAGTAATGCGGGTCTAATACCGGCCGGTTTGTCTGGTTGGTGCCACCAGTGTTCAGTGGCAAGTTCCGTTGTCTGTCCAGGCACGCACATGATCTACCTTGAATATGGCTGGAAATTCGGTGGTGCCGTCGGGTGAACCCGGCCAGTTACCGCCCACGGCGAGATTTAAAAGAAAGTGCACGGGCCGCGTGAAGTCCTTAGGTGTCGGGTGCGATGCTTTCCATTGGCCGTCCAGGTACCAGTTAACAGAGTCGGGTGTCCAGACCACACTGTACAGATGAAACCTGCGGGTAAGTTCCTGACTAACGGTATGATCATACGGGTGTGAGGTCAGCTCGCCCGTTTGATTCGTATGCAGTGTTGTGTGGTAGGTTTGGGTTTGGTGGCCCAGATGCTCCATGACATCTATTTCGGGTAACACAGCCACACCGGCAGGCCACTGGTCAAAACTTGGCAGTAACCAAAACGCTGACCACAAACCCTGACCCTGTGGGACCTGAGCACGGACTTCAAAACGTCCATATTGCTGCGCAAAACTTTTTTCGGTTGTCAGCACACCTGACACATAGGGCTGACCTTCAACCACACCCCGAAGGGCACGTGGAGTTGGTTCAGCGGTGATGCTTAACACACCATTGTTGATTGAAAATGGCGAATAATCGTTGGCTGAAGGATCGATATAAAACTGTTGTTCATTGTTGATGATGGTTGCGCGATCCCAGATGTATTGTGTGCGCCAACGGCCGTCAGGGTTTTGTGCTGACCACAACGACAGGTTGTCGAAGGGCTCCTCGTAACTGAGTGCCCAGCAATTGTCATCCAGGGGTTGTTGACTGCCGGTTGCCTGCGCCAGAACCGGCAAGCTGAACAGTAACCACAAGGTGGCCGAAAGTCCGGCGCTAGTGATGAACGGTTGATAACGTTTTTTTCTGAGTGTCATGTCCCTAGTATCCCATTGATTACTGGCCTGACCTGCATCGAAAAACGTTACGATTGAGAATTCAGGTCTGCAATCGGTTGGGCGGGTGAGCACTGAACCACTGCCAGGCGTGGCGTATGCTGTCCTTGATATCGGCATGCACTGGCGACCAGTTCAGCTGCTGCATAGCCCTGGACGCATCGGCCACTAATTCTGGCGGATCACCGGCCCGTCGAGCCACGCTGTTGTAGTTGAATTCAATGCCGGTGACCTCGCGGCAGGCGTCAATGACTTCTAACACCGTATAACCATGGTTGACGCCAAGGTTGAATTGCTCCGCGCCCATAGCGGGTTGTGCATGCATGCGTTCAAAGGCGGCGATATGGGCACTGCACAGATCATTCACATGGATGTAGTCGCGTACGCAGGTACCGTCGCGGGTATCAAAATCACTGCCAAAGACCATCAAGCCGGTATCTGCTGGGTCACCGCCCGCCTGCACACGCAGCGCCTCAAACAAGATCAGCGGCAGCAGATGTGTTTCAGGATCGTGCCGCTCACCGATACTGCCATCCTCTGCGCAACCGGCTGCGTTGAAATAACGCAGGGCGATACTGCGAAGTCCATAGGCGACGTGATAGTCCTTGAGGATTTGCTCAACCATGAGCTTGGAGTGGCCGTAGGGATTGATCGGACGTTGCGGCGTTTGTTCGGTGATGGGCAGTGATTCGGGTATGCCATAGGTTGCACAGGTCGAGGAGAACACCAGCTTATTGACCTTGTGTTGGTGCATTGTGTCCAGCAGGCACTGTGTACCTGTAACGTTATTACGATAGTACAGAGACGGTTCGTGTACCGATTCACCCACATAAGCTAGCGCTGCAAAGTGCATCACTGCGTGAATGTCGTGATCGTTAAATACGCCTGACAAGGTATCTGTATCGTGAAGATCGCCTTCTACCAAAATGCCAGCGGTGAGTGCGTCTCGATTGCCGCGTTCAAGGTTGTCATAGACGACGACCTTGAATCCGCGTTGATCGAGCATTCGTACCATGTGCGAACCGATGTAACCGGCACCACCTGTCACCAGAATAGTTTTACTCACGTAGTGTCCTCACCCGGCCTTGCGTTGACGCCGAGCCAGTTTGCGTTTGAGAGAGTCTTGTGTGTCTCTACCGATCAACTTACCGTGATGTGCGGTATTGTCTTTTATTGTCACCGCAGCATTCGTGGTGGCGGCACTTGCCGAATCTTGCGCATTGATGATCGTCACTTTTCGACGGTTTCGTAATCGTTGTTTTAGCGTTCGTCGCTGTTCAAGTTGGTCACGAGCGTGTCGTTCAACATGCCCACCCATGCTGACCGACAGCGTATTGCCGATACCTACCGTAATGGGGGCCATCATACTGATTTGTTGCAGCATACTGACGGGTAAGGCAATGAAGAAAATCCAGTAAAGCTCACGATTGACCAGTAGTCTTGCTTCAGAATAGTTGCTGACCAGCAGAGCAACGGTAAAGCCTAGTACGAACAGTACACCAGGCTGTTGTCTCTGGTATTGACAGTAAATTATTTCAACGACCTGCTGGATGATCATGATCAGAGCCAACGCTGCCAGCGGCAGGCCGATTTCAGAGGCCAATTGCAACAGGCCGTTGTGTGCATGAAACACAGTCCATGAAAAATCGGTCAGTGTTTGTTGTATCCACAAGCTATCTGCAGTTGGATACCACAGGGTGCCGTAGCCGTAACCTGTTAGGGGTCGCTCCAGTATCAGTTTCCAGGTTTGTGTCCAGACATCGCCACGTCCTGTCAGGTCACCTGAGCGACCGATAAGTTCGGCCGTATCAATGTAGTAGAAACCCATCGCTACCATACCCGCAACCAAGACACCCAGTACCAGCATGGCAACCATACCCAGTCGCAGACTGAACGCGGTATGCAGATAGAGCATGACCAGTGATGCACTTAATAAGGCCAGCACGGAAGTGGCGGATACACTGTTATAAAGGCATAAAATGGAAAAGCCTGCCAAGGTTAAATAGAGCAGGCGTTTGGCCAGGCTGATGGTCCAGAACGATAGACTAACCAGTAGCAATGTTGTTACTGCTGACCAGAATCCGAGCGTGTTCTTTGAGGCCATGACACCACTCCAGACCAGCAGACCTTCATAGCTTTCCAGACCCAATGATGGTTGTGCATACACACTGATCACGCTGAGCATCATCAGCAGTCCCAGTACAATGGCACTGACCCTGAGCATTCTGGCCAACGGTAAGCTAAAGCCTAGGTACAAAGCCACCACGGTGCTACCCACCAGGTGCACAATGCGTTCGGTGCTTAAGGCTGCATCGACAGACCACACAGCTGAGAAAGCGGTACCTGCCAACAGTAGCGTTAACAGTAGGCGGTAGCGTACCAGCCAAGTGACCCAGTTTAAGCCATAGGAGACTATCAGCCCGCACCCTGCCAGCATGTACATGGACAACCACACCAGGGTAACCAGCGAGACCAACAGGTCACTGGCAATGGCTGACTTGACCGCCAGTGTCAGCGTGAAACTGGTTCCTTGTAGCAGCGTGAGCACCAGCATAGCGGTGGCCACCTGCGAGGTACGAAACGGTGCTTGATAAGTGGTCAGCACACTGGTCTGCATTAACGTCTGGCCTGTTCCAGCGTCAGGCCGCGCAGGCGAACATACTGATCGATAAGACGGCGGTACAGACGCGGAAACAAATTTTGAATGATCTGTCGTATCAGACCCATTAACCCCAGCGCACCTGCGCGATAGCCTTTCCACAGCAGACTGAGGCTTGCAAGTGGTGCACTACGGGCCAGTCCAACGCTTTCAAAGCGAGCGCGAAATCCTGCCCACGCCATCGGTGACATAGCTGCCTGCTGGGTGGCCATCCAACCAAAGAAATTCGTGTATTTTTCTGATGTTCCCGCGTAGATGGGTAACTGTGATAGCGCATCATTGCTAATGATGTCGGCGTAGTGTGTACACGGCTTGGGGAGCATATGAAAGTCAATCCCGGTACGCCAGCAGTCAATCGCAAACTGATCGTTATCGCCGAAAGTGACGGATTCGTCCCAGTGCACTTTTTGCGCAAGACTGGCCGGAATTACCAGAGTGCTGGTCTGAATGAAGCCACCGTGCACGTAAAGAAAATCGTAAATTGATTCGTCATCCCGCAGCGCCCGATCAGGTTTTATCCAGTAACGGTTAACGCCACGGTCAACAATAATCTGACCGTACAACAGAACCTCACCGTGTAATTCAAGTGCCTTGTTCGCTGTATCCAGAAACTCAGGATACCAGCGATCATCGGAATCGAGAAAGGCAATATAGTGGCCTTGAGCTACCCGCATACCGTGGTTGCGAGCCGCTGCTGGGCCAGCGTTATCCTGATGCACAATCACCAATCGTGGGTCGTCTATGGAGGCCAGCACCTGTCGGGTATCATCGCTTGATCCATCATCAACAACGATAACTTCGAAATTGTCATAGTGCTGCTCAAAACAGGACTGCAGTGTTTCCAGTACCGAGCTTGAACGATTATAAGTCGGAATAACGATAGAGAAGCGTGGCTGCATCAGTAACTCTCACTGCGTACCGTGCTACGGCCCAGATGAGCACTGAGTTTACCCTGGAATTTCCAGCGTAGCTGACTTGCCTGTTCGGACCGAGCCGGTACTAGCAATGCAATGGCACTCAGAACGAGTGCGACCGCGCCCAGCGCAACAGTCTTGAGCAAACGTATGGAGGCTGGCATCAAGCCAGGCTGCAGCATTGTCATGACACGGACACGTGAGTTGTGAATGTTGATGATTCGGCGACGCATCCATCCGTCCTGTAAACGGGATTCGGGCACGGGTTCATGCACTATGGCCTGATTGGCCCAATACATGGTGTGCCCGTGCTGGCTTAATTGCATGAAGAAAGCAAGATCCTCTCCACCTGAGTGGGCAAAGTCGGGATGAAAGAAAACAGGTGCCAGCGGTTCCAGTGCCTGGGCTTTGATCAAGAAGTTACCGCCAGCCTGTAATACGCACGCAGAGCCGTCAGGTAGGCCCATATCGGCACCATAATAGGGGTTCTTCAGTAGTTGTGCGTCTGTGCCTTTTGGGAATACCGGTCGTGTTGGGCCACCGACCACCGCTGCGTTATTTTGCCGTTGTACACGTTTTAGCTCGGCAAGCCACTGTGTCTCTGGCCACTCATCATCATCCAGGAAAGCCACCAGAGTCGGTTTTAAGATCAGTGCCTGTGCAGTCGCCATGTTGCGCGCCGCTGAAATACCCGGTTCGCTTTGACGCATCGCATGCACCTTAAACGGGTAGTGTGGTGGTAGATTCTGGCACACCGCAAGGCCAGCACACTCAGCATCGTTATCCACCACGACAACTTCCAGTGCGTCGCTCTCGTCCAGTGATGGCAAGGCATCGAGCAGCTTTTTAAGTCCGTCTGGCCGACGGTATGTGCAGATGCACAGGACGGTCTTCACGACGATGTGATCAGTCGGTTGTACAGTATGCGGGTTAAATACAGTGCCATGAATACCTCTGCAGCAAGAATACCGAGCAAGGTGGTTTCAGGTTTAAAATAGTACAAGGCCACACTCACTAGCACGCCGCTTAGGATGGCACCATAGATGCTGGCCATTGCCAGGATACGGAAGTCACGCATAGCCTGCAGTGCCGCCGCAGGGGCGTTGTAGCTGGCAGCAAACAGCGTGATGATGGACCACAGGCCGACAATCAATGCCATCGGTTCATCGGCATACTGTTCGGCATATAAAAAGGCATGGATCCACGGCCAGAATATCAGTAAAAATAAGGCCATACACACCACGACGCCTGCAGTGACGAACGTGGTCATGCGGATCTGTTTGCGCACTGCGGCATGTCGGGATTCAGACAAGGCCACGGCAAGTTCTGGTTTAACCATATTTTGCCAAGTCAACAAGGCAACCCGAACCGGTCCGAACAGGACAAAGCCCGCGGCCAGTGGTGCGTAGGCATTCGGACCATTCGTTGAAGTAATGATGACACTGTGCGCCTGGGCCAGGAACAGCGTGGTTAGCGAGCCAGCCAACGCCCAGCGAGACTGCGCCCAAACGGCACCATAACTATTCAGCCGCGCCAGTGTGAACCACTTTCTGGATGTGCCATGTAATCGGAATCGTTCAACGAACATTGCGGCCAGATTAGCGGCAGCCAATGCCAGTAGAATTTGACTGACCGGCAGTGTGTCCTGGGTACTGATGAGTACCAGAACAATCAGGATACCGGTGATGACATAGGTTGCATCACCACTGGCGGTAATCAGTGGTCGCATGCGCGCATAGCCAGCGCTACGGCTAAAATGCCTGGCAGAGTAAACAGCCACGAAGGCTGTGACACCCAGACTAATATCGGTGCTCATGTCTGCCCAGAATGCGTAACCGACACCGACAAGAATGAAAATTAAAAATAGGGCCACATTCAATGTACTGAACATAGCCTCCTGTTGTTGTCGCTCACGGAGGTCTTTCAATACCGGCGTATAAACCGTAAGCGGAGTCGATATCAGTGCATTGTTGATGGCCGAGGCGAACATCGCCAACACGAAGGCAAACGCAAAAATACCGTAGTCATAGGGTGTTACCAGACGCAGTAACAACAGATTTAGAGCAAAGTGAAAGCCGCTGACCATCGCTTGTGCACCAACCGAGAGTGCCAGCCGAGACGTGATCAATTGCCATGCACGGTTGATTAGATTTGCCGGGATACTCAACGCGGTAGCAGGTTCTTGACTAGCGTTGGCAGTCTCGCCCGAAGCTCGGTTCGCCTGCAGGGATTCCACACTCGCCATGTTGGACTAGGACCTTTTTGCACTGAAGAGGTCTCTCATGCCATTCCAGGTCAATATGGCGCCAAGCAACAGTGGTTCCAGCAAGTATCTAAAGGCGAAACGACGTGGGTTTTCCAGCAGCCTGAAACTCCATTCCAATCCCATGCGACCCATCCAGCGCGGTGGGGTTTTTACCGCACCTGCAACGTATTCCATGCACGCACCACACGTGAACACGATAGGCGCCTCAATCAGTGATCGATGAGCATGGAGCCATGCCTCTTGTTTGGGCGCACCGAAGCCAACCAGCACGATATCGCTTTGAGCGGCGTTTATCTGATCAATCACGGCAAGACTCTCTGCGCTGTTAGGTTCCTGGTTGAAATAACCATCGTGGCCGCTGATGCGTAAACCAGGGTATCTTGCCCGAATAATGTCCAGTGCTTGCGTTTGGACACTGGATGCTTGGCCAACGTGAAAAACGGACCAATCATTGTCTCGTGCCTGCTGCATCAGTGGCATGATGAAATCCACATAGGTCAGTCGATCTGCGCGTGAGACCGGTATTCTAAACAATTGCATGAGCCAGATCACTGGCATGCCGTCAACCAAAACCGTGGTGCCCTCATAGTGTTTACGAAGCTCGGTGGACGTAAAGTAGCTATACAGTGAATGCAGGTTATGGTACAGAACGGTGTGTTGGTCGTTGCACGTAACGCTATGCTGCGTGAGCGCTAGGTAATCAGCCAATGATCCGGGATGGGCAAAGAATCCCAGCAAGGAGCGTTTTGGCAAGCTGAATTCGTTTGTCGCCATGTGGAGGAGAGTTTAACAGGGGCGTAGGTGTCTTCTATCGGCAATCAGGCCGCAGAGCTGTATCGTGCGGCCTAACCGTTGGGAGTCGATGGGCGGGCGACTGCAGCGCTAACCGGATACCAGATGCGCACAGAGTCAGGCATCCTTTGCCGCCCTAGGCTATTAAAAGTGGGTGATTAATGCTTGCCGTGTGTTGTTTTTGGCGTCAACGAGACAGTCAAGCTTGAGTTAGTAGGCGTTCTTGTGAGTCCAGCCCTTAAACACCGTCAGCACAATAATTTTAATATCCATGAACAGGCTCCAGTTTTTCACATAGTGCCGATCGTGTTCAATGCG
The DNA here is from genome assembly GCA_938003775.1 of uncultured Granulosicoccus sp. GTDB lineage: Bacteria > Pseudomonadota > Gammaproteobacteria > Granulosicoccales > Granulosicoccaceae > Granulosicoccus. The sequence goes on from CALKXZ010000466.1 coordinate 10,334, forward strand.
GGCAACCATGTCGCTGACCCGTCGAGTTTCACCCCGATAACCATTAATTTGTGCCCAACCGGTAATGCCTGGTTTAACGCAGTAACGTGACTGCAAGGCAGGGATAACGTATTTGAAATCTTCGTCCAGCTTTAATGGGTGTGGCCGAGGTCCAACCAGTGACATAGATCCCTGGATGACGTTGAACAGCTGCGGGAGCTCGTCGAGGCTGGTTTTTCGAAGGAAGGCACCCACTCGGGTGATACGTGGATCATTTTTCTGGGCTTGTTTGAATTCGCGTGATCCGTTTTGATACATGGTGCGAAATTTATACACCTTGATAATCTCTCCGTTTCGACCGCTTCTTGCCTGGCAGAACAACGCTGGGCCGATACTGTCCAGTTTCACAATAATGGAGATAAGTGCCATCAGAGGGAACAGGATAAGCAAGGCAATTGAGCCAAGCACAAAGTCTTCAAGCCGTTTCAATGCCGCACTGATGCCTGCAATAGGACGCAATGTGACGGTGTCGCTTTCAGCCAGAGGCGTCCATGGTTTGGCGTCAACTGCGTCGTTGTGTATGGAAGCTGCATTGGCACTGGTTTGGTTCACCACAGTTTCACTCTTATTATTTTTTATTATGCTGGCGCTTGGCACCGGTCTCTCCTGAGTTCTATTTTAGTAGCACGTGCTTGGCAGAACCAAGATTATACGTGCCAATGCTTCGTTAATGCCTGAGCATTTAGAGATGTTACTGCAACTGCTCTTGTGCCGACGTGATACTAATCTCAATTGGTATAAGTGCCACTGTTTACATGTAAACAACTGTTGCGCCAAAAACATAGACTATGTCACCTGGTTATCCACGAGTCCTGTTTGCCTGGGCTGTTCTTTCCTGCTGTTATCCCGAAAACAGCAGCAGGCATCTTAGTGCGTGTTTAGTCTAGTTGTTCACGATAATAAGTGTAGTGCTTGGGAGTGGGCGCGGACGAGCCGTTCATGATAGTACCGCTGACCCGTACCCCGGAAAACATCAGGCGCTTTAAGGATTCGCTTAATTGCGGTTCTTTAACTTCCCCTTCCTTGACCACCATAATAGTAGAGCCAGCGTGTTTACCCAAGGAGGCGGCCGTTGAGACGCTTAACACCGGTGGCGTATCGATTATGGCGATATCAAATCGCGGGGCGACAACATCCAGGAAGGCACCGAATTCCTTGTCGCTTGGCATGTCGGAGCTGTTACTACCGCCAGAATAACCACGCGGTATGCAGTATAAATTAGCAACCGATGTGGCCTTGACTGTCTCTTTGAGTTCGCTCTTACCGCGAACGACTTCCGGTAAGCCCGGCCCGACCGGTAAACACAACGACTTATGCAGTTGACCGCGTTGGTAATCGGCATCGATCAACAAGACCTTCTTACCAGTTTGGGCAACCAGGACTGCCAGGTTCAAGCTCAAGAAAGACTTACCCATGCTCGGTAGCGGACTTGTGAACATCAGCACGTTATTGTGAGCGCCCGCCATCACATCCTCGAGCATGCTGCGCAGGCCACGAATATTCTCGATAGAAAAATCTTCAGGTTTTGACAACGCCAGCACATTCCCCGAAATGGCTTTTGCAGAAGCCTCAGGATCACCCCCCGGCAGCAATCGTTTTGGGTCAACCGTGACTGGATTACCCAAACGGCGTTGCGCGGTACTTTTGGGGATATTCATATACACCGGTAAACCGGTGGCACGCTCCAGAGATTCTTGATCGCTGATGACCGTGGACAAGGCTGAACGTAGCGTCAAATACAAGGTGTACAGAAACAGGGTGGTTAGTGTGCCTCCTGCCACCGCTAATAAGGTGCTTGGCGCGGCGGGTTTGCGCGGTGGGAGGGCTTGATCAATGATCTGAACAGAACCTACATTGCCTGCCTGTGCCAGTCGACGCTTTTGTGCTTTTTCCTTGATTTCGATGAACAGATTGCGTTTGGTTTCCAGGTCATCTTCGAGCATGGCCAATTGGCGCTGCGTGTCGGGCGCGGCGCGTACCGTTCCTCTGATTTCGCGAATCTTCAGCTGCAGCACGTCAATCGCTTTCTGCAATCGTTTGGGTGTGGGGTGATTGACCGTGTAGCGTTTGAGCAGATCGTCACGTTCCACTTCGAACTCAAGCAATTCGGTTTCAAGCTTGTCTATTTGCGCCAGCTTGAATTTCATCTGCGTGTCTTCATCAAATGAGCCTTGATTGCGACGAAAATCGGCCAGAGCCAACTCAGCGGCACGCAGATCTTTGGTGACTTCGGGTAACTGTTCTTCGAACACAGCCAGTTCTGCATCAGATGATCGATTCTGCGTAGCCATTTTGACACTGGAATATTCAGTGAGAATGGCATTGGTCAGATCAGCAATGCGCTCTGGGTCGTGACCGCGCAGCTTCGTGGTAATCATGCGCGACTTGCTGTCAGTGGTTTCTGTTGCCAGTTCATCTCTTAGTGCACTGACAGATGCCTGCAGCGAGGCTCTTGACAAGGTGAACTGCACACCGGCTGGTGCCTCGAGTTCGGAGACCGAGATTAGCAGTGGGTCACGATTCGCAATAGCGACCTCGACACGGTCCCCAACCTCCGCCTGCTCGATCAATACATCGGACTCGTAGGCCAGGCTGTAGGCATTTTCGCCCAATGCAGTCAGCGTTAGGCCAACATCTTCCCATTGCCGGGGTACGCTGAGTTCGGCTACTGATATATCAGCCTCGGCCCAGGCGTACTGACTGGCGAAGGATAAATTGCCAACCAACTCACCCAGTGCCGGAATACGCTGGGTCAGGTCGCCCAGTACCGGAATGCGATTAGGTTCTGCCGATATGCGTAAGCCAAAGTTCTCCACAACCGGGCTGAGTACCTTGCGCGATCTGAGCAGATTAGCTTCTTCTTTGATTGTTGGAGCGTTCCAATCGGTCTGGGAGACGCTGCCATCGCGGGTAATGATGTTGTCGACCTCGACGACCTCCAGCAATGCGGTTGTCTCGTAGGTTTTTTCGGTGCTGATTAAATACAACCAGGCTGCCAGCAATCCGATCAGTAGTGTCAGCAGCAGGCCAAATTTATGACGAATCAACAACCGCAGATATTCTTTTGCGTCGCTGGTTGCTGGTACTGTCGCGTATCCTTGCATAGGCGCACCGGTGTTTGGGTAATTCAAAGTTTTCATCAAAACGGGGTCCGTCGTCGTAGGCCTTGCCGTGAAACGCGCTAAGTATAAGGTCTGGTGCGGCATAAAGCCGGTATCAGAACGGACTTAAATCGTTCACAACTGCCGTGCTTGTTATTATTATGTGTGTCACGCATCTCGTATTACTCGCTAGACGAACCGCCTGACCTGCATTCGTCGTCGTACCGATCAAATCAAACGTCACATTGCACGATTGCCAGCCAGTAGATCGGCTGGCGTGACGCGATTGTATCAAGTCACCTTCATTGATTTGTGATGTAGTTTTAATAAAACTCAGTTGAGGTCTTCTGTTGGGTAATTTCAAGACATGGCGCAGCTTCTTGAGCGAATTTCCGCGCAGGCTCTGCCGTGGTACCGGGTATTTACTCACACTGCTGATACTGTACATGCTGGTTGTGTCGGTGATACGCATTATAGTGCCGCCTTCTGAGGCGGTTGGTCTTCAGGGGATGCCTCGGGAAGCGCACGGATTGCAATTTCTTCACGATGATACGTGGCTGAACGCATTAGGGGACCGGTACCTTTACCAGTCTATTTTCGACACCGTATTCACGGTTATTGCCGATTCCCGTGAATTATTGCTGGTCGATATGTTCCTGTTTAACGACTGGCAAGGGCCCAGTCCCGAAACACACAGGGCTCTATCGGCCGAGTTGACACAGGCGCTGATCAATCAAAAGGCTCAGTACCCGGATTTGGCCGTGATTGTGATCAGCGATCCACTGAATACCGTCTACGGTGGGGTGGAGTCGACCCATTTCTCCAGGCTCAGACAGGCCGGTATTGATGTGGTGCTGACTGATTTAACGCAGTTGCAAGACAGTAACCCGCTCTGGTCTGGCCTTTGGCGTCACTTGATTCGTCCGTTTGGTAACGGGCATGGCGCCGCACTACCGAATCCATTTGGTGAGGGGCGCGTGTCCGTACGCAGCTATCTGGCGTTGCTGAACTTTAAAGCCAATCATCGTAAATTATTGCTTGCCGATGATGGCAAGGGTGGTTTGCAGGCCGTGGTCAGTTCAGCCAATCCACACGATGGCAGCAGTGCACATCGTAATGTAGCGCTGCGCTTTACCGGTCCGGCGGTGCTGGATCTATTGAGCAGTGAACGCGCGTTGCTGGCTATGAGTGGTGCCGCCGACAAGACGCTGCGTCGTGTCGATGACTTTATGCAAACTCAACGGCCGACGGCTCCGACGCACACAACCGATACGCTGCAGATACTCAATGAATCAACAATCCATGACGCGATCATGACCAGTGTTGAGCAGGCTGTTGCCGGAGATGCCATTGATCTGCTGATGTTCTATCTCAGTGAGCGCCAAATTGTGCAGGCACTGAAGCAGGCCAGCCAGCGTGGTGTTAACGTTCGAGTGCTACTAGACGTGAACAGTGATGCATTTGGTCGAGCGAAAAACGGGGTGCCGAATCGCCCCGTTGCAGCTGAGTTGGCGCAAGCGGATATTGATGTTCGCTGGTGCGCAACGCAAGGCGAGCAGTGTCATGCTAAGTGGTTACATGTTCGCCATGGTGATGATCACACCTTCCTGCTCGGCTCAGCCAACTATACGCGGCGCAACCTGCTGGATTTGAATATGGAAACCAATGCGCTGATCCGAACGACGGATGAGAGCTCGGTTACCCGGGACATGCTGCAGTTCTTCAACAAGCAATGGTATAACCAGGACGATCGAACGTATTCAGTGTCATATGACTCGTATGCTGATGACAGTTTATGGTTGACACTTCAATACCGGTTTATGGAGATGACAGGTCTGAGTACGTTTTAACGTGAGCCGCATCCATCTGATGATTTTCAGTGCAGCGCTCGGGTTAGCAGCCTGTGAGCGTCCTGCTGATAACACTGCAAAGGCCGATCCCATCCCAACAGCTGATAGGGCACTGCTGGATTTGGCTCGTAGCGCAATATCCCGTCAGCCATCTCAACCCGATGATGTAGCGGTGGACATTCGCTTCCCACAAGATCTGCACCCACACCCTGATGCTCGCGCTGAGTCCTATTCCATCGATGCAGTATTTGCAGATACAGGAACGACTATGAGTGTACAGGCTCAGTTTGAGCGCGTGAAACTGCGGTTGAGCCCGAGCGAACACAGTAACAAGTCCCACTGGTCATTTAACAGTGTGATGAGGGCCCAGATAACAACGGCACAGACAGGAGACGATGTGCC
>CALKXZ010000467.1 GCA_938003775.1 uncultured Granulosicoccus sp.
GGTGATCGCAATGCTTTTTCGGACAGGTACAGAATGATGAGCAACACAGTGGTAAACAGGGCGGCATAACACAGCTTGACGAATATGCTGGAAAACGTCACCGGGTCGGTGTTGAAGCGATCAGCCAATTGGATAAACCAATCGCTTTGCTGCAGATTGATCTCGTAGGGTACTGGCCTGGGCAGGCCCACCACATTTTTGACGCCGCGGGTCATCCAGTCTTCGTTCTTTAACATGGCTACGATGATTTCCGAGATGCCCAACGTGGCAATAGCCAGATAGTCGGCACGCAACCCCAGCGTAATCTTGCCCACGACCCAGGCTGCGGCACCTGCCAGCAATCCACCGACCGGCCAGGCAATCAGGACCGGTAAACCAAGGCCACCCAGATAACCGGTTGAGGCTGGATTCACTTTTTCAATCGCGTCCGTGGCCGGATCAAATAGGCTACGCATCAGTGCGTAACCGACGATGACGAGTAATACGACGATGAATCGACGGAACGGTTTTCCGTGCATTTTGCGATAGCTGTATACCGCTAGGACGACGGTCAGTATTAGCGTTATCAGGCCAAGGCTGACACCCCATCCACCGGCTGCCCAAGCCTCGCCAACCGGTGCTACCGATATGAGCATAACCGCCAGGCCGCCTAGGGCTGCAAATCCCATGATGCCCACGTTGAACAGACCCGCATAGCCCCATTGCATGTTGACACCGAGTGCCATTACGGCAGAAATCAGGCACAAATTAACAATGGATAGAGCCAGATTCCAACTCTGGAATTGTCCGACGAGCACGATCAGAGCGGCCATGATTAGGAAATAGCCGATATTTCTCATGGCACTCATACCCCAGTTCCTTTGAAGATGCCGTTTGGCCTGACCAGTAACACCAGCAATAGAATCAGAAAGCTCACGGCAAACTTGTAATCAGTGGACAGCAATTGAACCAAGCCGTCAGGTACCCAATCGCCCGGCGTTAGGTAGGCTACGACACGCTTGTAGGCGTAAGTCACCATGATTTCGGAAAACGCAATGACGAATCCGCCGGCGATCGCGCCCAGCGGATTGCCCAAGCCGCCAACAATCGCTGAAGCAAAGATGGGCAGTAGCAATTGGAAGTAGGTGAATGGCTTGAAGGATTTATCCAGCCCGTACAGCGTTCCGGCAATCGTGGCAAGCGCCGCGGCGATGATCCACGTGATCATCACGACCCGATCGGGATTAATGCCGGAGAGCAGCGCCAGATCTTCGTTGTCTGAGTAAGCCCGCATGGACTTACCAGAACGGGTTCGGTTCAGAAACCAGAACAGGGCGGCGACGACGATGATCATGGTGGTCAGTGTGATACCTTGACTTACTTTGATGGAGACACCTTCTGCAAGTCCTGTCATTTGTTTAAATTCACGCGCTTTGATAATAAAGCGTTCGCCATCGGCGAAATTTTGGTCGTCGGGACCAATGATGAATCGCACAACGCCGTTTGTCACAAACATAATGCCCACTGATGCGATCAGATAGATAACAGGATCAGCGCGTTTACTGCGGTAAAACCGGTACACCAGCCGGTCGCTGAGCAGCACGAACAGGCTGCAAAAGATAATGCCAAATGGCAATGCCAATAGCGCAGTTGGTAAGGGCCCCAGATTGATTCCCATGGACTGAAACCACCAGGTAAACAGGATGGTCACCATCGTGCCCAGTGCCATCGTGTCGCCGTGCGCAAAATTTGAAAAACGCAAGATGCCGAACACCAGCGTTACGCCTAATGCGCCAAGTGCCAGTTGGCTACCATAGGCAATGGCCGGGACGAATACATAGTTTGACAACAAGGCCAATGCGTTAAGCAGCTCCATGATTAGCCTCCCAGAAAACTCTTACGCACGTCAGGATCGTTCATTAAGGCTTGGCCAGTATCGGTATAGCGATTGCGCCCCTGCACAAGCACATAGCCTTTATCGGCTATGTTCAGCGCTTGCCGCGCATTCTGCTCGACCATTAAAATAGACAGGCCAGTGCGTGCGATGTTGATGATCAGATCAAACAATTCATCCATGACGATCGGAGAAACTCCGGCAGTGGGTTCATCAAGCATTAACAGCTTGGGTTGGGTCATGAGCGCCCGACCAACCGCTACTTGTTGTCGTTGCCCTCCGGAGAGTTCCCCGGCATTTTGTTTGCGTTTTTGCCCCAGTATAGGGAACAAGTCGTAGACTTCCCGCATGGTGGTGTTGATGTCATCGCGACGCAGAAAGGCGCCCATTTCCAGGTTTTGTTCCACCGACATGGATGGGAACACGTTGTTGGTCTGCGGGACAAATGCCATACCTTTAGCGACGCGATCCTGTGGACTCATCGCGGTAATGTCCTCGTTGTCGAGTATCACGCTGCCTTTGTGTATGTCCAGCATGCCAAACACCGCCTTCATGGCGGTAGATTTTCCAGCACCGTTAGGTCCGACGATGACAGCTATCTCGCCTTTTTCAACAGCAATGGTGCACTCGTGCAAGATATCCACACTACCGTAACCGCCGGTCATGCCTTCTGCGAGCAGATAGCTCATGAGGTCACCTTGTTTTTCAATCCCGTACCCAAATAGGCTTCGATAACCTGCTCATTGGCCTTGATCTCGTCCAGCGTACCTTCTGCTAACACGGCTCCTTCTGCCATAACAATGACCGGGTTGCACAGTTTTCCAATGAAATCCATATCGTGTTCAATGACGCAAAATGTGTAGCCGCGTTCTTTGTTTAGCCGCAAGATGGCATCGGCTATTGTGTTTAATAGGGTGCGGTTGACACCTGCACCAACTTCGTCCAGAAATACAACCTTGGCATCGACCATCATGGTTCGACCCAGCTCCAGTAATTTTTTTTGACCACCTGACAGATTGCCAGCCAGCTCCTCAGCGACATGAGAGATTTCAAGAAACTCGATAACTTCTTCAGCTTTGTTACGAACCCGTTCTTCTTCGCGCTTGACCTGACTATTTTTGAACCACACGTCCCACAGTGATTCACCTGGTTGTGAGCCAGGTACCATCATGAGATTTTCACGCACCGTCAGCGATGAAAATTCGTGGGCAATTTGGAACGTGCGCAGCATACCCTTGTGAAAGAGTTCGTGTGGCGGCAGGCCTGTTATATCCTCACCATCGAGCAATACTGTTCCACTGGTGGGCTTGTGCACCCCTGCTATGACGTTAAACAACGTGGTCTTACCGGCACCGTTGGGACCGATCAATCCGGTGATTGAGCCTTGTTCGATGTTGAGTGATGCGTGGTTTACGGCTGTAAAGCCACCAAACATTTTGGACAGGTTGTCTACCTTGATCATAGTGCGGCCGGTCATTACATATCTATACAGAGGAACGCATGAACAGTATGCGTTATCTGAGCGTTACAAAAAAAGGCGGCCAACGAATTGGCCGCCTTTCAGTTACGTCAAGGTGGGTGGTTTAGCGATAACCAACTGTGGATAAGGCGGCATCCTTGATTTCTATTTCACGATAGTTTCCAGCACTCTCGCCAGCGCCAATGAGTTCAACGTTTGATGCGCCAACGTAGTCAATGTCACCACCATCTGCCAGGATTTCCAACGCCTTGGCCAATTCACCAGGGAGAATTTGCTCACCCGGTGCATTCGCAACGCCCATTACAGCGTCTTTGTATTTGGCTGGGTCGCTGGATCCGGCAGCTTGCATGGCGAGCATGATGAGAGCGGCGGCATCGTAGCTTTCAGCTGCAAACGGTGATGTACCATCATAGCTATCAGCCATTTCGGCAAACTTACCCGCACCTTCGCTGTCTGTGCCCGGTGCCTGGCCGAATGATCCGTTGAGATCGGGTCCAATAGCAGCTGGCAGCGCATCGCCCACCATGCCGTCAGGCAGCACAAAAGTATCAAAAGCACCGGTATCCAATGCACCTTGAATGATGCCTTTACCACCTTGGTCAAGGTAACCTGCTACAACTAGCACGTCACCACCCGCTGCGGCCAGTGCTCCGACTTCAGCGGCGTAATCTGCTTTACCGTCTTCGTGCGCAGCTGTAATAGTGACGGTGCCACCAGCGGCTTCGAAAGCTGTTTGAAATGCATCGGACAACCCTTTGCCGTAATCGTTGTTCGTATAGGTGACAGCCACCTCTTTGAAACCTCGGTCCATGACGATCTCTGTCATCACGACGCCTTGACGAGCATCAGATGGTGCTGTTCGAAAAAACAGACCGCCGTCTTCGATAGTTGACAGGGCAGGAGAGGTTGCCGAGGGCGATATCATCACCATACCGTTTGGCACGGCGACATTGGTCAGCGCAGCTGTGGTGACACCTGAGCAGTCACCTCCGATAACACCCGATACTTTCTCTGCTGTGATCAGACGCTCTATG
>CALKXZ010000468.1 GCA_938003775.1 uncultured Granulosicoccus sp.
GCCTCCAAGGTCACTCATGCTATCGCTGAGGCACGCAGTGTACCGATCAATGTGGACTGCATCAGCCCAGCTAATCATTCAGCGTTCAGCTCCCCTGTCGAGCTGATGAGTTTCATCAAACAACTGCGCCAGCTATCAGGCGGTAAACCCGTGGGTATCAAGCTGTGTATCGGGCATCCCTGGGAATTTTTTGCTATCGCTAAAGCCATGCACGAAACGGGCGTCTGGCCTGACTTTATCACCGTGGACGGAGCTGAAGGAGGTACCGGTGCGGCACCGGTGGAATTTGCCGATCACATAGGCGCACCACTGCGTGAAGGCTTAATGTTAGTGCACAACACACTCAAGGGTCTGGGTTTAAGAGACAAAATAACCGTTGTTGCATCAGGCAAGCTGGTCAGCGCATTTGATATCGCGCGCGCGCTAGCGCTCGGGGCCGACGCCTGCAACATGGCTCGTGGGTTTATGTTTGCAATTGGCTGCATACAGGCACAGACTTGTCATACGGGCAGGTGCCCGACCGGTGTCACCTCTCAAGACCCACGACGCATAAAGGCATTAGATGTCAACAAAAAATACATGCGCGTTGCACGGTTTCACCAAAACACACTGCTGGCGCTCAAAGAGACCACTGAGGCCTGTGGCTTATCACATCCATCGCAATTCACAGCCCACCACCTTATGATGCGTATCAACAGCCGAGAAGTTCGCTCGGCAGCCAGTCAGTACGATTGGGTTAGAGAGAACGAATTGCTTGAATCGGACATACTGCACCCAGCATTCAGCAAGTTTTGGGATCGTGCACAGACAGACAGTTTTTCGGCGGCAGCGTAACAAATTACTGATGACGAATCTGTGCCACGTGATTAATGATTAGGGTTTTGTACAAATCTTGAATACGCTGGGTCACAGGACCTGTCGCTATGCTCATATCACGACCAATTCGTTTGCCGTCAATCTCCGCTACCGGGGTTTGCGCACCAAAGGTACCGGTTAAGAACGCCTCGTCAGCCGCGTAAGCATCAAACAAGGAGAAATTACGCTCGAAGACGGGAATTTGATGAGCCCGGCAGACATCAATAACCTTCTGGCGAGTAACCCCGTTCATGCAATAGTCACCCGTGGATGTCCAGACCTCACCCTTTTTGACAATAAAAAAATTGCAGGCATTGGTGGTATTGACGAAACCGTGAGGGTCTAACATTAGGCCTTCATCTGCACCGGCTTGCTCAGCCTGCAAACAGGCGATCACACAGTTTAATTTCGAATGTGAATTGTATTTTGCATCTTGCGACATCGGCAGCCCACGTACCTGCGGGACAGTTGCCAGACGGATACCCTGCCCTTGCAAACCGCTGGCAGGCTTAGAGTGTTCCATGATGATGACGATGGTTGGGCCTGAGCGCGAGAGTTTCGGATGCTGGAACGGTTTGTCTTTTACTCCACGTGTCACCATTAACCGACAATGCACATCACTCACCATACCATTGGCCTGAGCTGTTTCACTCAGCGCCTGATGGATTCCATCACGATCCAGACCAATATCCAATGATACCGCCTTGCAACTGCCGAACAAACGGTCCATGTGCTCATCAAAAAAAGCCCAGACACCATCGTACAAACGCAGACCTTCCCACATGCCATCGCCGAGCATAAAACCGCTATCGTAGACCGACACCGATGCCTTATCGCGCGGCACCAGTTCGCCATTGACATAGATCAATATGCCCTGGTTGCGATCGTCCTGTTCTGCATCGTGAGTACTGAGATCCTTGGGTGATTCACTGGTCATACGTGGTTACGCTCAATCATATACACAGGGCTGGCATCATACCGTGCGTATTCGAGTTCCAGCTCACGGCGACTCAGTTGAGCAAGAATGCCTGTCGATGTAAGCAAGGATGCGCAACCGGCATTAGCGGCACCAGCGATGTCATGCTCGACACTATCACCAATGCACAACACCCGCTCAGGCAAGACACTGAAAGCCTTCAGCGCATACTCATAAATGGCTGCGTAGGGTTTACCGATCCAGGTGACCTGACCACCAGCAGATTCATAATCGGCGGCTAACTGACCGGGACCGAACACAATCGTGCCAGCGGAGAGACTCCAGCGATCAGGATTAGTGCAGTAAGCAGGTGTACCTCGTTGAGCTGCCGTGCGCAAATGAGCCGCGTAGTCTGCCAGTGTGTAGTGTTCAGGTTCAGTACCGCAGATAACGATAAGGTCGGCAATGCTGGGATCAGTTGTTTCTGCCACGGGTAAGCCTTCGATAGCCGAACGATCATCACCACGACCGATATACAAGACATTCGATATCTTGTGGGTCTTTTGTAGCTGTTTGTGCAGCAGGGACCAGGCGACCTCCCCAGACGAGAACACACGCTCAATCCGTTCCGGACCAAATCCAAAACGAGTAAGCCTTGCCACATTGTAGCTAGCTCGTTTGCCCGAATTGGATATAACCGCTACTGCCTTGTCAGCCGCTTTTAGCCGCTGGACACACTCGACCATGCCATCGTAGGTATTAACACCATCGCGCAATACCCCGTATTGATCAAATAAAAATAGATCGAATTCATCCTTGAGCTGTTCTATCGATGACACACTAACAGGCGTTACCATAATCTTGCCTGGGTTGCACCTTTAGCGGCGAGTCTGGCTGTGCCGGCGGCCGCTTCACTGGATTCAGTTTGATTGAAGGTCACTGTCTGAAATTTCTCTGTCAGTGCACGTTCTCGAAGCAATTGCCAGGGTTTACTGCGCGCACCACCACCGACTGTACGTACCGAACGTAGCCCGGGGGCGCCACTGTCAATTAATCGTTCATAACCCATGGCCTCTATCCCTGACATGCCTTCTAGCAGTGCTTGCAAAAACAAAATCGGGTCATCGGGTCTTGGGTGCATGCGCGGTTGTAGTGCTGGATCGTTGATTGGAAAACGCTCACCCACCGTTGGCAGCGGGTAGTAGTTAAGTTTCAATGGCACCCGCGTATCAATCTGTGCACTCAGTGTTGCCAAGGCCGGTTGATCAAAGAATTGCTCCAGCACCTTGCCCCCACTGTTAGACGCCCCTCCCACCAGCCATTGATGACCGACGAGGTGACTGTAAACACCATAGGCGGGTGCATAAACCGGTTTATCGGAAAGCATTTTCAGTGTCAGGGTACTACCCAGCGCCGTAACAGCATCGCCCACCTTATCAGCACCTGTCGCCAGGAATGATGCACAGCCATCTGTGGTACCGGCAATAACCTGGACACTGGGATCCAGGTTGAATTCGTTGGATACGCTGGCACTGATACGGGTAATGGGTGTTCCCGGCACATGCACCTCTGGCAACAAGTGAGTATTCAATCCGGTGTGTTCTATCCACTCGGGCCAGTGACCAGCAACGGCGTCATAACCTGTTTTCAGTGCATTATTGGCATCGCTGGCGCCATGTTTATCGGTCAGTCTACCGACAATCCAGTCAGCTTGATGCACTATGTGAGACGGATGTGTTTCTGCAAACATCAGCGCTTTGGCAAGCCCTGATGTACTACCACCAGCGGCGCTGGTTTCTGGCATAACCTGGGCTATGGCCCGTAACACGCGTTGGTCCGTCACCGCATCGTTGTACATCATGGGTGTTGCCAGCGGTACGCCATGGGCATCAATAGGTAGCACTGTACCCGAGGTACCATCAATGCACAGAGCAACCACCTGCGCCGGTGATACCCGTTCAAGCGTTGCTTGCAATGTCATTGACACGGCCTGCCACCAGCTTGATGGAGAACGCCGGTTTGCATCAAGCTCTGCAAAGGTGCACTGAGCACTCGCATCTATCAATTGATAATGCTGGTTCATGACTGCGCTACGCACACCGGATGTACCAATATCAATCCCGATAACACAGGCCTGTTGCAAGGATCCCCTATGGGACTGATCACTCATCAGGCCGTGTTTAACCCAAGTACGATCAGTTGCACGGATTCAATGATGGTAATCCTTGTAAATATCGCTTTATTTCCACGGCAGCCTGTTCGGCGGCATAGGTCACGGTTCGCACAGACGCACCGGCAATATGCGGTGTTAACGTGATATTAGGTTGTTTGAGCAATGGCCAGTCCGCTGGCACCGGTTCGATAGCGTAGGTATCTAGCATGACACCGCCCAGATGTTCATTGTCTAATGCATCATTCAGTGCGTTGTAATCCACCAGTGGACCCCGCGCCGTGTTGATGAAATAAGCGCCCTTCTTCATCTTGGCAAAGGCGGCCGCATCCATCATCTGTTCGGTCTCGCTGGTCACTCTGGGATGCAGGGTCACGATATCGCTATCCGTAAGAAGCTTGTCCAGCGACACCAGCTCAACACCTGCATTCAGGTCTTCTACATCCAGTTGTATATAGGGGTCGCAGACCAGCACTCGCGTACCAAAAGCGCGCAGTAACTTGACCAGTTTTCGGCCAATGTTGCCATAACCAATAACACCCACTGTCTGTTCGTTAAGTTCTCGGCCAGTAGTATCGGCCCGATACAAATCCCCTGGCCATTCACCCTGACGCACCGCTTCATGCCCTTTACGGATCAATCGGGTTTCCGACAAGATGGCACCGATCGTGAATTCAGCCACAGCCGATGCATTTCGCCCGGGTGTATTAACCACTTTTATGGATAATTCAGCGGCGGCTTGCATGTCAATGTTTACGGGGCCGCCTCGGGATACAGCAATGAATTTCAGGTTCGGTAACTGTGCCAGCATCGCGCGTGATAACGGTGCCAGCTGAGTCACCAGAATCTGTGCATCACCAATAAATGACACGATAGTGTCAGGGTCTCCCTGATATTCTTTTAAACCACTCATCCCTTCGACAGCATAGCCATGTTCCATGGGTTCATCAGGCCACGGAAGTTGCATGCTGCGAATGTTAATCTCGCTACTGCACTGCTCGCGAATCTTCTCTTCAAAGGTACTTGAGAGCATAAAAGAATCACCAATGATGGCGATGTCGGTCATCCGATTCTCCTGTGTGTTTTCGCGTGTTGACGCCAGACGGGACGCAAGGCGCGTCTGGCTGATACATAGGTAGGGAAAATAGCCTGATAACGTTCGACCAAAGAGGCGTTTGCCGTTTCAGCGTCACCCAATAACGGCTCAACCCACTGGGCCACGCAATCATCCATGTTGGTGTAATGGCCGGTACACACCGCAGCCATCATGGCTGCACCGGCTGCACCGGCTTCACTGCGTGCGCTGGTTCGAATCGATGCGCCGAGCACTGCAGCGAATACAGATCGTAGAGAATCGCTGCGCGCAGCACCACCGGTTAAACGAATTTCTGCGGGTAGCTCGCCCATGGCCGTGTAACAATCACGGGCAGCAAATGCAAGCCCCTCGACGACCGCCAGCACCAGGTCCGGGAATCGATGCGCCGTGGACAAACCGGTAAACCCAGCGCGCGCTGTGGCGTCTATGAACGGTCCACGCTCACCTGCTTCAGATATATAGGGCTGATAGAGCACGTCACCGGCAGTAGCTTGATTCATCCACTGATCAATCATGGACACCAGTTCACGTCGATTGCGGCTAACGCCAAACTCCCCGAGTAAATCCACAGCCACGTCCAGTAACCAGTCAATATTGAGCGTTGAGGCCATATTCGATTGCATTTGTGCATAAGCGCCGGGGACCGGTAACGGCATAACAAACCCGGTATTTTCCTGATTCATCATAACTGCTTCTGGCGTCCTGGCCAGCTGCATATGCATCCCGGTTGAGCCAACAATTGTGCAGCCTACCGACGATACCGGGTCGTATAGTCCGGCGCCCAATGCTGTGCAAATGACATCGACGTAACCCAACACCACGGGTGTACCTGATAACAAGCCTGTCTCTCTAGCAGCCATGTCGCTAAGCGGATGGGCACTTTGGGTTCCATCGTGCATTGGCGGTAGCAAGTGACGCCAGCGTTGTAGTCCCAATTGCTCGATAACCAGTTCCGAATAGCGGCGCGTGCGAAAATCACCGAACGTAAAAGTGCCTTCAGAGGGGTCTGTTACCAATTCACCGCTCAGTTTGTAGTACAACCAGTCTTTGCAATGACACGCAACAGCACTGGATTCAAGCAACTCGGGGGCGTGCTCAACCATCCACATCAGTTGCGCACCTTGTTGACACGCAGCCAGACCAGTACCAGTTTGTTGGTAGCGTAATGTGTCTTTGTCACTGGCTCTAAAACTATCGACTAGGCTGCCTGCCCGTCCGTCAAGCCATAGCCAGGCATCGGTCACAGGTTCACCGTGTTTATCAATCAGCCAAGTACCGTCACCCTGTCCGGTCACCGCGATAGCAGCAACGCGTGTCGCCAGTTGCGTCACTTTATCGTGCAATTGGCGCAGCGTTTGAGCGGTGACTTGCCAGGTCTGAAGCATGTCCTGCTCGACACCAGCATTGCCGGTACTGCGATACGTATTGGCAATGGCACTCTCAGCCAGTTGCTCACCATCCAGGGTAAAGGCCACAGATTTTATAACCGACGTACCGGCATCAATGCCTATTAGTAAATCTTTCATATCGCTAGATTAGGACCATGTGACATTGCCCGACCGTTAGTGTGATCAAATAAATGCAGGTTGGCTGGATCGATATGTAGTTGAATGGATTCTCCACGCGACACCGGGGCACGATCATGTTCCACCAAGACAATACTGCTACCAGCAAAATCAGCTGCAATGTGCGACTGATCACCCAGCCACTGGTTCACCGCAACCGTTGCGCTGACGCCGGACGGCGCACGTCTGACAGCGTATGGACGCACGCCTAATACCAAATGTGTTCGATGGCGAATCGCGTCTAACACTGCCGGGGAAAAGTCCATTGTTTCAAACGTAAAAGTTACATCATCTGGTAACGAAAAATGAACGTGCGAATCGGACACAGTAACCTGAGCGGTGAATACGTTCATGGGTGGCTCGCCAATAAATGTGCCCGCAAACAGGTTGGCCGGTCTGTCTTTAATTGCCTCTGGCGTATCCAACTGTTGCAAGGTTCCGTCTTCCATAACAGCGATTCGATCAGCCAAGGCATTAGCCTCAGCCTGATCGTGGGTAACCAGAATGGCTGTGAGTCCACGTGTTTTAATAAAATGCTTGATACGCCCACGCAGTAAAGCTCGTAACTGTGGTTCTAGCTGCCCCATGGGTTCGTCCAAAAGATGCAGTTTGGCATCACGAATCAATGCCCGACCCAGCGATGCACGTTGTTGCTGGCCACCGGATATTGAACTCGGGTAGCGATCCAGTATATCGGTTATCTCCAACATGCTGGCAATCTCATTAACTTTGTCGCTAATCTGTGTCGCTGAGTAGGATGATGACTTCAGCGCAAAGGCTATATTGTCTCTGACTGATAGCGGCGGGTACAAAGAATAACCCTCAAACGCCATCGCGACACCACGCCTAACTGGCGGAAGTCTATTGATGGTCTGCCCGCCCAGAGTAATAACCCCGCGCGAGACTTCCTCAAAGCCTGCAATCATTCGCAACGTGGAGGTTTTACCACAGCCCGAGGATCCCAGTAGTGCAACAATTTCGCCGCTGCGCACATCCATATCCAGCTTCTTCACAGCGTGAACACCCTGGTTCACGCGCCCATAGAATTTGTCAACGCCCGAAAGACTCAGTATGTGATCACTCATACGCAGTGGTCTGCCGCTATTCGCTGACCACTGTGTTTGTCAAACAGTAGCGCTTTGTCCGCATTGATCACAATATGGGATTGGCCACTATCGGGCGCCGTGGTGCTCGAGGGCCTGGAAATCAGTATTTCGCGCTTACCCGTCGTCAGCGCCAGCGTCACGGTTTTTTCATTCAAAGGTGTTTCAGTTTCTATCAGTATCGGTATGGCACCGGCTGTATCCGAGCCGCAAAATTGGATACTTTCGGGACGAATGCCCAGCACGCAGTCTTTATCGACACAGGCAGCCATTGATTCATCCAAACGCAGACGAACACTTGACAGCTCTATATACACTCCCTGTTCATCGCGCCGACCAGATACATCAAACACATTGATGACCGGATCTCCAAACAGACGGGCTATATTCAAATTCGCAGGTTTTAAGTAAATATCGGCCGGGGTGCCCAGTTGGACTAGTTGACCTGCTGCTAGCACTGCAATCCTGTCACCCAGTGCCATCGCTTCCTTGTAGTCCTGCGTCACGTAAATAACGGTTGCACCCTGGTTCGCGAGCAATCGTGGCAATTCCAACCGCATCTCAAAGCGTAGTTTTGCATCCACGTTGCGCAGTGGGTCATCCAACAACAGGAGTGGCGGCGAACCTACCAGTGCACGAGCCAATGCCGTCCGTTGTTTTTGTCCGTTGGACAAGGCTTTGGGCGCATGTTCCAGTACGTGATCAATTTTCAACAACGAGGCAACCGTATGCACACCCGTTTTGATCGCCTCTGGAGAATCACGACGGGCGTCCAGCGGGCTGGCGATATTAGCAAACGCACTCATGTGCGGGAACAGCGCAAAGTTCTGGAACGCCATGCCGATACCACGGTGCTCAGCCTCTACATCACACATGTCCTGGCCATCGATGAACACGGCACCTGAATCATTCTGTACCAGCCCGGAAAGCACTCGAAGCAGTACCGTTTTACCTGCACCAGAGGGACCGAACAGCACTAAGGTCTCGCCGCTGGCCACCGACAGGGACACGTCATTTAGCACCTGGTCCGCGCCGTAGCGTTTACTGATATTACTCACTTCAACAGTGGTCATGTTCGTCGCCTATCCTTTGACTGCACCTAACGACAGACCTTCCACAAGATAGCGTTGTGCATATAGCGCCAAGGCCAACGTTGGCGTGATGGACATGACCACGGCAGCTGCTATTTGTCCATACTGGATACCCGAGGCAGTAACAAAGGCCAATGCTCCCACGGTGACCGGTTGTTTGTCAGCCGAGGCCAGTACCAGCGCAAAAATAAAGTTATTCCAAGCAAAGATAAAGGCCAGTAGCCCAGCTGCCGCAATGCCAGGACCCGCCAACGGTAACGCGATTTTGCGAAACGTAGCGAACCACGAATGTCCCGCTATACGATAGGCGTATTCTATATCAGGAGATATGTCCTCAAAGTAACCACGCACGATCCACAGAATCAAGGGTAGGCAGATAAGCTGGTACACCCAAATAAGACCAATATAAGTATCAGCCAGTCCCATTTTCTGAAAATACAACGACAGCGGCAGCAACACCAACAACGGTGGGGCAAATTTAAACGACAGCAATGTAAACGCGATATCTTCAGAGCCTTTGAATTTGTGTCGGGCAAACGCATAGGCTGCGGGCACCCCCAGTAACAACGCAAGTGATACGGACGTTACCGATAAAAACACTGAATTCCACAGGTTACGCAAGAAATTTATTTCTATCGATGCCGCATTTGTCTCAAGCTTGCCGGTTATCAATGCTTTGTAGTTGGCCAATGTTGGCTCAAACACCATAGACGGCGGAACGCGTAGGATCGTCTCGTTGGTCTGAAAAGACATCAGAAATATCCACAGAATCGGGAACATAAAAAACACCACAACCAGCGTCAGTGCTACAGCACGTAATATTCGTTCAAGCGTACCGGTATGTTCCACTAGATTTCACCCCTGGCTCGTTCACGCAAGCGCAACCAGTTCTTGATAAAGATGTTGGATATAAAGAACGTAATGGCCCAAAGAATCATTAACAACGCCGCTGATCGTCCAACGTTGGTGGACTGAAAGTAGTTCAAATAGGCCTCCACTTGAAATACCGTTAGGCGGTCGCCCGGACCACCCTGGGTCATGGCATAGATAATATCGAACTGCTGTATGGATTCGAGTAAACGAAATAATGTTGCGGTGAGAATGTACGGTGTCAGCATGGGTAAGGTAATTCGATAAAACTGCTGAAATCGGGGTACACCATCCAGGGCCGCCGCTTCAAACGGCTGCTTGGGTAAGGAGCGTAACCCAGCCAACAGCAAAATCATAATAAAGGGTGTGTAGACCCAGATATCCACCAGCACAACGGTAAACATGGCAGAACCCGGTGCAGAACCCCATCGAAAATCTTCAATACCCACCAGCGTTAACAGGTAGCTCAGTACACCGAATCCGGGGTTGGTCATCAACTTCCACATCAGTGCGGCCAGTGCAGGAGCTGTCATCAGCGGCATTAACAACATAATGGAAATAAAATTGTTGGTGCGCGTTCGGCGCTGCAATAACAGGGCAATGCCCAGACCCAACAACAACTCCAGCGCAACCGTATAAAACGCGTACTGCATAGATACCGACAGCGTATTCCAAAAACCTGGGTCGGTCATGAAATTGAGATAGTTCTGCCCCCAATTCATTTCCCGTGCCCACGGTTGGCTGAGTCGATAGCGTTGTAACGAATAATAGATGGCCGTTACAAACGGCACGAGAATGCCAATACATATCAACAACGCTGGCAAGCTGAGCACGTACGGTAAAAACCGCCTGCTAATGGAAAATCGTCGACGGATAACCGCTACCTTGGGTTGGCTGGACACGTAATTGACATGTTAAGAGGGTGCGAGATAAACACACCACCGATTAGCCTTTATCAGTAATCGGTGGCGCGATTGCATCAAGTTAGCCTAAACCGGCTTCCTCAAGCTGCTTGTTAACGCTTTCAGCCAGCTGATCGAGCCCCTCATCCACCGGTACCTCGTTAGCCACCATCTTCTGCATACTGGCCGCCCATTCGGTTGTCAGGTCGAAGAACAGGGGCTGCGGCGTGAAGTGTATCTTGGCACCCGGTGCCGATATGTCGTGCATCTCCACATAGCCAGGGTAAGTGCTGCTCAACCGCTCTCTAAACATATCATCAGCCCATACCGACTTTCTCACTGGGTTTACGAAGTCCATTTTGGTTGCGCCAAACAGACCATGCTCCGGGCCACTTGCCCATTGCATGAAATTCCACGCAGCATCCTTGTCCTTAGAAAACTTGGACATAGCCAGAGACCAGATCCAGATATTAGGTGTAGGTGCGTCGGCGTCCGGATTCGCTGCAAATGGCGCATAGGCTAGTTTTCCAGCCATAGCATTGTCACCACCGTTCATAAAGTAACCTAGAATATCCGCATCATAGATCATGGCTGACTTGCCGGCACCCAGATCAGTACCGACTTGATACCAGGTATGCGTTGCCCAGTCTTTGGCACCCGAATTCTGAATCATCGTGACCCATTGTTGATGAAAACCTTTGGACACATCGGTATTCATCGCTGCCGATAACTTACCGTCAGTCAGTGTCAGGTCTTTTTGTCCGTAGTTGGCATAGCCTGAAAGAAATCCGGGGTGGATGGTTGCCCACGATCTTGAGCCACGTACGCCAATTCCATACACACCGTCATTGGTCAGCGCAGCCGCCGCTGAAACCAGTTCATCCATATTAGTGGGAACAGCCACACCAGCAGCATCCAACATCTCGGCGTTGTAAGCCAGGTTGTTTTGCTCATACCCCCACGGAATACACCATTGTTTGGCATCATCAGAGCCCAATGCACCACCAGGTTGACCATTCCATGCGCACGATGCACGAACACCTTCCAGCATGTCGTCCCAATTGTAGTTCGGGTTGGTTTTTTCCGGGTCATTGATCCACGGATTCAAATCCTCAATCCATCCGGCCGGTCCGTATGTCCAGGTCATGTAGGCACCCGTCATGAAAGCATCGTACTCACTGGATCCCGACGAAAGCGCGGCCGTCACCTTATCGAAGTAGACATCTTCTGGAAAAATATCGTACTCCACTTCCATTCCGGTCAATGCCTTAAAGTTGTCAATATTGGCCAGCATTGCATCCACATAGGGATGTTTGTTCAGTAACAGCTTGACTGTCTTACCCGAATGTTTTTTCCAATCAAAATCAGCGGCCAGTGCTTGGCTGGCGTGCATGTTCATCAACACACCAGCTGATGATGCGGTGAGCCCCAATGCACCGAAACGCTTGATCAGTTCACGACGACTGATCTTGCCGTTTAGAAACTGCTGAGCAAGGTCGTTTTCCTTTTTGAACATGGTGGTAATCCTCCGATGGGTTGACTTGATAACTATCTATGTTGTTGTACTAGAACTCCTCTTGATCGACCAGAGCACGTGCCGTGCACTCGTCGATAATTAATCCGCTCAATAGGCGGCTACGCAATACAGAACTAATGGCACGAATTTTCTGTGTTCCTCCAGCCACGGCCACAATGCGGGATTGCTTAAGCTCTTGCCGGCTTAGTCCCATGGTCCGGTCTGACAAGTTCGATTTGATTGCCCGTCCGTGAATGTCAAAAAAATGCCCCAGCAATTCGCCCACTGCACCAGCCTGTTCAACCGCTGCCATTTCACAGGGCTCGATCATACCCGAGGCAACCAGCGAGGCATCCGCGTTAATCGAACCAATTCCGGCGAGATTAAAATCTGTGCTGCGAGCTAGATTCATCACGTCTGTCAGGCCACGCTGACCCAGCAGAACCTTACGATCTTTAACTGTGTTGGCGAAGAACGGCACTGGCATAACATAGGCTGGCAAGCCGGTGCGTTCTGCAACACGATGAATCACATCGTGCGGATTAGCGGAAAAGCGCTGTGAGAAGCCGCCGAGTAATGAGACAAAACCAGCGGTATGCGACGGATTGTACGGTAGTTGTTCTACACACGAGGCTAGTGTACGCCCGTGCCCGATACCCACCAGCTCCAGTGATTCGTTGTCGAGCATTCTCCGTAAATAATGGCCACCGGCAATACCCAAAGCCTGAAACGGAATGGGCTGGTTGTCGAAGTCAGGTACAACTTCGCAATAGTCCAGATGACAGTGCTGCAGTAGCGTATTTTCCAGATCCACACATTCACCGACATCACCATCGATGTACACCTTAACCAGTCCTTTTTTATTTGCACTGGTGATAAGCCGGTGGGCCTTGAGACTGGTCAGACCAAGCCGTTTGGCTACTTGAGCTTGGGTAAAGCCGCCAGCGTAATGAAGCCACGCAGCCCGCACTGCCATCGTGTCGTTGTCTCGATTCAGCGAAGTACGGGGGCTACTCATGCCATGCATAAAACCAGTCAGCGAGCTTGGAATATATTTCAATGGTTGAAAATATTTTCATATCGGGCACCTTAAGTCAACAATTACCGCTCAATTGATCAGTCAACAGTGATTCCACATACCACCGATATCACAACAGCATGAGTAGAAACGCATGCTGGTTAGACGGCGCCGAAACACCAATACTATGCCATTGTGATTTGCCGATGATTTAGATGTGAAGTACGGCATCATGGCGTGGATTCGCAGCAGATATCTATGTCACGACTCAAACGCTAGAGTCAGCTGTTTAGCCCTTGCGTCGATTACATTCCGGTAGATGCACGCATAAATAGCAGATCGTCAAACATAACTCGGATGTCTATTCATTCAGGGAAAAAGCGTTATCAGCCTATTAGCATGCTCCTAACAGGTGGCACAGAATCGACACCCTTGATCCGGAACGGACGCAGGCCTCAGAAGATATTCACACTGTACTTGCGCAGATCTCGTCGACTATTTCAGTGATAGATTTGTCATTGGCATCAATGTCGATACTGTTGTATGACCGAGTGCGCTCATTTCTTGAATATGCCTTAACAAGGCTAGATAATTTGTTTTGCCAATGTTCATTCGGTTCACGCGCCACAACTCTCCGAATCAGCGTATCTTCATCCACAACTAGACGGATT
Organism: uncultured Granulosicoccus sp.; assembly: GCA_938003775.1. GTDB lineage: Bacteria > Pseudomonadota > Gammaproteobacteria > Granulosicoccales > Granulosicoccaceae > Granulosicoccus. The sequence continues at coordinate 13,774 of CALKXZ010000468.1, forward strand.
ACCTTGATGTTTTCTGTCCCGAAAATGGTTTGCACATTCTCCAGATCGGCATCACTGTCAATGGTCAAAGGGATGATGATGTTTTCAATAGATAATTTTAAGTACAGTTGGTAGAGACAGGCCAAACCATCCAGCTTTAGTTGATAAAGTGAATCCTCCGGATAAATTCTTGCTATTTCGTCGGGGTCGATCACTATGTGGTGAACCTGATCCACTCTAAAACGTTCAGAAAGTGCGTTGGATACCGACGTTTTTCCCGACCCCGGGCTTCCAGTGATTAGCATTATTTCCATGTGTATTTTTTGATACAAGATCGAAAGACGTCCGAAACACACACTACAAGAACTGCGGCCTGGAGAAAAACAGCAAGACGGTACTCATCAAACGATCTCCTGGCTAATACCTGGCATAGGAATGACTTAAAGAAAGAGCTGATTAAACGCGTATCTCTAATCCCAGATCGACGTCACATCCCGCTTGCCCACCGTTTAAGACTCAGTCTTGAGTTGATACTTCACGAAGGAGGATTTTCGTGTGATCGGGAGGTATTCCTAAAGGCTTTAGCCGTTCAATGAATAGTGGATAAAGGTTCTTTTTCGCCTCCAACGTGCGACCTTAAAAACAGTCAATACTGATGCGTGTATACAATGTTGGTTGTAGTCTTTCTAGCTGGCAGCAACAGTGTCCTAATCTAACGAATATCCACTGCCGAGATAATAATCGAACATCTTTGACAACGGTTAGTTGGAAACAGTTAGATCTTCAGCCAACATCATCGCATTTCCATCAGGGTCAAAGAAGGTTGCAATACTCACCATGCCTTCCATGGTTATTGTATCGCCATCAAATTTAACCGAATGTTTTTCAAGTGATGAGCGAGCTTCGTTTATATCGGAGACGCCAAATACGGGTACGCAGTTTCCAGGGGATGCTTCATCGGTGTCACCTAAACCAAGAGTAACGCCTGGCACTGTGGTTTTTAGCTCCGTCCAGCCAGCCTCATCGATGGATACCGTTTCTTCAAAACCCAAGTGAGTGCTATACCATTCAGCTGACCGAGCGCGGTCAGTAACCGATATCGATAGGGCCAGTTGATCATTGAGCTTCACAGTGGCCATGGTAGTCTCCTTGAGTGGTTGATCACATGGTATAGTAACTATATTATATGGTCAAT
>CALKXZ010000469.1 GCA_938003775.1 uncultured Granulosicoccus sp.
CCGTTGCTCACCTCGTTACTGGGTAACGGGTGTAGGCATTGGCTGTCTATTTGATTCGATTTGCCAATGTTTCTCATTTTATTCCGTGGCTGAGTAATTTCATCCCAGTGCCCAATCAAGCACCGGAACTGATCGCTGCGCGCCAAAGCGGAACCGCCGTTGGGGGAAGCGCAGGTGACACCAGCGATAGCTCAGATAGCAGTGGTTTTTTCGGCGGTGCCACACAGTCTGCATGGCTTGTGCTACTGACGATGTTCGCAGCGCTGCGCGTATGGCGGGTTAGCCCGTATAAATCGCAACCGGTGTAATGAATGCACTCATGCATTACGCGTGCATGCTTCGTATGTGACCGAATACCTAAGGTTGATCCAGGAACTCAGACTTAATCTGATCAATACTGGTGTGTCGTATATCGCGCCCTTTGACCAAATACACGACGTACTCGCAAATGTTCACTGAGTGATCACCAATGCGCTCTAGCGCGCGTGCACACCAAGTTATTTTAAACAGTTTTGACACCTGACGCGGATCCTCAACCAGGTGGGTGGCTAGCAGGCGTTCCAGAGTTTCGTATTCACGGTTAACGTCCTTATCTCGCTGGGCAATGCGAAGCGCTGCTTCAACGTCCAGTCGTGCAAACGCGTCGAGTGAATCCTGCAACATGGATTTTACCAGCTCGCCCAAATGGCGTAGCTCCTTGCGATAACTGGGTGCATCGGAAGATAACGCAGTGAGATCACGTGAAAAACGACCGAGTTTCTCGGCTTCATCACCAATGCGTTCAAGGTCTGTGATGACCTTAATTACAGCGACGATAAGTCGCAGGTCGCTGGCAGCAGGTTGGCGCTTGGCCAGTACGTGCGTGCATTCCTCATCGATCTCCACTTCCAGACGGTTCACTTCAAAATCTTTTTGTGCCACATCGGTCGCCAGATCATTGTCCGCCTCTAGTAGGGCGGTCAGACCATTGCTAACCTGCTGCTCAACCAGGCCGCCCATGGTCAGCACCTTGTTACGGATATCTTCCAGTTCCTTGTTGAATTGGTGAGAGATGTGTTGGTCGAGGTGGAGCTTGTCCATTGAATACTATCCAGGCTCTGTACAAAGCATTGATTGGATGAATGTCGGCACGAATAAACGAATCTAGCGTGTTGGTGTTCGGGTCATGGGTTGTACTGTCAGTGTTGTCGGAGTAGGAACAGCTGACTAACCGAAGCGGCCGGTAATATAGTTTTCAGTCAATTCATGCTGTGGGTTGGTAAACACTGCATTCGTGTCGTTGACTTCGACTAACTTGCCCAGATGAAAATAGGCGGTACGTTGAGATACACGGGCTGCTTGCTGCATTGAGTGAGTCACAATGGCAATTGCGTAATTTTCCCGCAGCTCGTTGATCAGTTCTTCTATTCGGGCAGTGGCGATTGGATCCAGTGCCGAACACGGTTCATCCATCAGGATGACTTCCGGGCTGACGGCAATGGAGCGTGCAATACACAGGCGCTGTTGCTGACCACCAGACAGACTGGTACCCGGTGCATCGAGTCGGTCTTTGACTTCATCGTACAACCCGGCTTTTTTTAAACTGTCGACCACGATGTCATCAAGCTCGGCTCGGTTACTGGCAAGACCATGTATGCGTGGGCCATACGCGACGTTGTCATAGATCGACTTGGCAAACGGGTTGGGTTTTTGGAAGACCATGCCTACGCGGGCACGCAGCAATACGGGGTCTAGATCTGCACCGTATAAATCCTCGCCATCGAGCGACATGTTGCCGGTTACCCGGCACGTGGGTATGGTGTCGTTCATGCGATTTAAGCAGCGCAGGAACGTGGACTTGCCGCAGCCCGATGGACCGATCATGGCAATGACTTCATTATTGCCGATGTCCAGATTGACATCGAAGATGGCCTGTTTCTCAGCGTAGAAGACATTGACGTTGCTGGTTTGCATCTTTGGGTTATCCACCGTAACAGTCCCGACGGTTTCGGTGAGATTGTCAAAGGCTTCCTGGGCGGCATTTTGCACGGGTGAGCTCGGTCTGCGGAGTTGGGTGAGTATATCGTCTGCGACGGCAGTATTCATAGGTTAGCCCTAATCAGATAAATTAACGCGCTGCGGGCGCTTTGGTCCTACCAACGTCGTTCAAAGCGCTTGCGCAACATCACCGCAATCGCATTCATTAGTATCAGAAAGACCAACAGCACCATGATCGCTGCGGAGGTCTTTTCGACAAAGGCGCGTTCAGGGCTGTCCGCCCACAGAAATACCTGCACTGGCAGCACTGTGGCTGCATCGGTAATCGATGCAGGAATATCCACAATAAAGGCCACCATACCGATCATCAGCAACGGTGCCGTTTCGCCCAGTGCCTGTGCCAGACCGATGATGGTGCCGGTTAAAATGCCTGGCATGGCCAGTGGCAGCACATGATGAGTGACAACCTGCAATGGGGACGCGCCCAGCCCACGTGCAGCCTCGCGGATCGAGGGGGGAACCGCTTTTAATGCCGCGCGACTGGAGATAATAATGGTGGGCAGGGTCATCAGGCTGAGTACGATACCACCGACAACAGGTGCTGAACGCGGTAAGTGAAAAAAGTTGATAAAAACCGCTAGACCCAGCAGACCAAACACAATGGAAGGCACAGCAGCCAGATTATTAATATTGACCTCAACGATATCTGTCCAACGGTTCTGCGGTGCAAATTCTTCCAGATAGATTGCCGCAGACACAGCAACAGGAAACGATAAGGTGAACGTGATGAGTAACGTAAACGCTGAGCCTATGAGTGCTGCGCGAATACCGGCGAGTTCGGGTTCGCGTGAATCACCGTTCTTAAAAAATGTTGTATTGAATCGAACGTCCAGATCGCCAGCATCTTTCAGCGTTTTTGCCCACGCTATTTGCTGGTCAGTCATCCGTGTGGTGATGCTGTCAGGCTGGGTCAGATCTGCATCAGACTTGATAATAGCGCCCAATTCATCGTCTGCTGGTACCCACAAACTGATCGTTTGACCCACAAGCGATGGGTCTGCCGCCACGCGATCGTACAATTCGTACTGGGCTCCGGTACTGATCAGTTTGTATAAGGCTTTCTTTTCACCGCGTTTGGTAACCTCTGGAAACCGATCCCGTAGTGTTTGCTTGATAACACCGCTGTAGTTCGCTGAACGTAAGTCGGCCGCCGATGGTGCATCAGTGATGCCCAATTGTTCACTGTTGAGCTCGACATCCAACTTGACAAAGGTTTGAGTGAAAGCCGGTAACCCTTTAGAGGTAATACTGGCCAGTAATAGAAATAGAAACCCGATGCTGGAGCTGATGGCGATGATGCCGTACAAACGAAAGCGTTTTTCCGCGGCATAACGCTTTTTCAACGAAGCTCTGACAGTCGCCGTTGTGGAGCGCGTGGTGTTTTCAGTAGACGCATTCATGGCAGCTGTCTGATGCTCTTTGTCGGTGTTATTCAGCGGGTTCATTCGTATTGCTCCCGGTACTTGCGCACGACTCTCAAGGCAATGATGTTCAAGCACAGTGTCACGATAAACAGCATCAGACCTAAGGCAAACGCTGCCAGCGTTTTCGCGCTATCAAATTCCTGATCTCCGGTGAGCAGCGTCACAATTTGTACGGTCACGGTGGTCACGGCCTCCAGGGGGTTGGCGGTCATGTTAGCGGCCAAACCTGCGGCCATGACGACGATCATCGTTTCACCTATGGCGCGAGAAACGGCTAACAAAATACCGCCGACAATACCGGGTAATGCAGCTGGAATGACAACCTTGCGGATCGTTTCAGATTTGGTTGAACCTAATCCGTAGGAGCCATCGCGCATTGTTTGTGGCACTGCAGTGATGACATCGTCTGATAGTGAGGAGACAAACGGAATAATCATAATGCCCATGACGGCACCGGCTGCCAGGGCACTCTCTGATGAGACGCTCAAACCTAAGGAGCCTCCCAATGAGCGTAGGGCGGGTGCAACGGTTAAGGCGGCAAAAAAGCCGTACACCACGGTTGGTATACCGGCCAGAATTTCCAGTAATGGCTTAGCGATGTTGCGCACCGGTCGGCTGGCGTATTCCGCCAGGTAGATCGCTGACATCAATCCAAACGGGACAGCAACAATCATGGCAATAAAAGAGATCAGCAAGGTGCCTAAAAACAACGGCACAGCACCAAAGGAGCCGGAGGAGCCGACTTGATCGGCTCGAATGGCCGTCTGTGGGCTCCACTTAGTACCTGTGATGAACTCCAGAATGCCCACTTGCTGGAAAAACCGTATTGCTTCGAACAACACCGACAGCACAATACCCAGGGTGGTAAGAATAGCGAGCGAGGCACAACTAACCAGAAAAAACTGAATAATGCGTTCGACGGTATGGCGGGCCCGAAAGTGCGGTTTGATGCGTTTCAGTGCGAAAGTTGCACTCATAACCGCGATGACCAGCGCCAACACAACCAACGCCATTGAGCTGGTACTGCGCAAGCTTGCCAAACGTTCGGCCGCTATCAGCTTTTCCGGGTTATCTATGCTGGCTATACGATCGTTGTTGACCAGGTTGGAAAGGTCATTCTTGTAGAGTTCTACGGCTCTCTCACCACCATCGAGAACCACCTGTGGTATCGCCGTGTTAAGCAGATTGCTGACTACCATGGGCTCTAACAGTTTCCAGCCGATGATCACGGCCAGTGCTGGCAAAGCGCACCAAAGCGCTACCATCATGCCGTAATGACTCGGCAATGAATGCATAGCGCTTACGCCGCCGTGGCTTTTTGCAACACTAAAGGCCTGCATGCGACCATACAAAAACGAGGCGACCGCCAGACCAAAAGTTATGAGTAGTAGATGGGTTGCTGACATGGATGAGCCGTTTGACTGTGACCGTGAGGAGGCGTCGACTACCTATTGGTGACGGATGTTAAACACCATTGGCGCAAAACAGGGGCCGCAATTGACTGGTGACCGTCACGCTGCACTAGTTCAGCTCCAATGGTTCCAAGTTTTTAACGGCCATACCAACCGCTGCACGTTCTTCGTCATCGAGTGGGATCATGCCCTTGTCAGCCAAATAGCCGTCTTCTCCCCAGGCTTGTTCGCTGGTGAATTCAGCTAAGTATTCGGCAATGCCCGGTACTGTGCCCACGTGCTGCGCTTTTACATAGAAATACAGCGGACGAGAGATGACGTAGTCACCATCGGCAATGGCGTCGAAATCAGCAATCGAGCCGTCAATGATAGAGCTTTGGACCTTGTCTGAATTTTGTTCCAGAAAGCTAAAGCCAAATATTCCCAACGCATCGGGGTTTGCTTCAAGCTTTTGTACGATCAGATTATCGTTTTCACCCGCTTCAATATAAGCACCGTCCTCACGCATACTATGACAGGTTGATTTGAACAGTGCCTTGTCCAGGTTCTTGATTAATTCAAATTGACTACAACCACCTTCCATGGCAAGTTCGGCGAAGGCATCGCGAGTACCGGATGTAGGCGGTGGGCCCAGTACTTCAATATCGATGGCGGGCAGCGCTGGGTTGATCTCTGACCATTGCTGGTAGGGGTTTTCAACCAGTGACTCAGAACCGTCAGGGTTGGGAACCTTCTGTGCCAATGCCAGGAACAGATCCTTAGTACCCATATCCAATTGTTGTGCGTTAACTGAATTGGCCACGGCAATACCGTCATACCCGATGAGCACTTCAACAACATCGGTGACGCCGTTGTTCTTGCACATCTCGTGCTCACTGGCTTTGATCCGGCGTGACGAATTAGTGATATCCGGTGTTTGCACACCAATGCCCGAGCAGAACAGCTTCAGACCGCCGCCAGAACCGGTGGCTTCTATCTTGGGTGTGTTGAAATCGCTCGTTTTACCAAAGCGTTCGGCAACGACGGTCGCAAATGGATAGACCGTGGAGGAACCCACTATGCTGATGTTGTCACGGGCAGCAGCATTGCCGGTTATTGTTGAAGCCAGAACCGCGGAACTAATCAGTAACACAGATTTATTCATGTGATATCTCCCACTAAACGATGCAGAACCTGAATGTGTTGAAGCGAATAAAAACTACGGTTGTCGCACCCATTATCGGAACCCAATATGACAAACAGATGACAACGACCGAATCAACGTCTCTTTTTTCGTTATTGACTTACATAACGCATAGCTACTGGTTCGCAGCTTGCTGCAATCGAACGGTTCTGCCAGGTGGAAACAGGATGTCAAACTGGGAGCCCACGCCCGGCGTGCTGCGAATCTCCAGAACACCACCGTGTCGCTGGGCCGCGTGCTTGACAATGGCAAGACCCAGCCCGGTTCCCCCGTCATCTCGAGATCGGCCCGCATCCACACGGTAGAAACGCTCGCTGAGTCGACCCAGGTGGCGCGCTTCAATGCCAGGGCCATTATCTGCGATCGAGTAGCGCGCCGAGCCATCAGCGCTCAGATGCCACGAGACTTGGATCGTTGAGCCGGGGTCCGTGTAGCGTATGGCGTTGGTCAACAAATTATTGCAGGCACTGAATATGCCTCGCTCGGAACCGAGCAATGCCAGCGAGTTATCCAGATCCAGCACAAATTTATGGGTGGGTGCTTCCACACGCAACGGTGCCACCATGGACTGGATCATATCGGCCACACACAGTGTCTCGCCTTCATCATCGGGTAACGGGTCACCCTCCAGTCTGGACAGCTGTAACAGATCTTCGACAATACCGTGCATACGATTAGTCTGTTGTGAAATTTGCTCCAAACCTTTCGCTGTCGGTGCTGCCAGTCCTGGCTCTTCACGCAGCATTTCCAGATAGCCGCGTATTACGGTCAAGGGTGTTCGTAGCTCGTGTGATACATCGCCGACAAAGGCCTTGCGCATTTCACGCACTTGCACGCGCTGGGTGATATCGGCTGCTATCAGGACGGTCATGTGCTTGCCGGTTCGTACTTTGCGAACGGCCAGCACCCTGCCAGCGCCAGTGGGGCCCGGCATTTCTAGTTCTGCAATGGGCTCGGGTGTGGTCAGTGACTGGGATTCAGTTGTTATGTCAATGGTGGTGTCGAATGGTTCTGGTGTCGCTGATTGACTGTCATCCGGGATGGCATTACCAAGTTGATTGAGACGGAAGGGTTCGGGCGCTGTGTGCTGCGGGTTGTCGGCGTACAGAAATTCCCGAAACTCGGGGTTGCGAACTAGGTTATCGATGCGTTGACCGCGGTCACGTTCGGGGTGAATATTGAGTAGATTCAGGGCGGCAGAATTTGACCATCGAATTTCAAAGTCTTGGTTTAGCACCACTGTCGCATCGGGTAAGTCAGCCGCCAGGGAATTGAACTGGGCGAGCGTGCTGCGGTAACGTATTTTTTGTTTCCGACTGTATTTTTTTTCACGGTGAATCAGCTCGACCATGTCGTCAGTCATGCCGGTGGTGGGCGGCGCTGCAGAAGGCTTGGCCCCGCTGTCCAGCCACATCACCATGTCGTTCATGCGCTGGAGTAACCAAGCCACATAGCCGCACAAGTAGAACAACACACCGGTGACCGGCCAGCCGATCGCAAAGCTGATCAGCAGCGCACCCAGCAGCCCGCTTAGAAACCAGCTGATCTCACGCCTGAGACTGTTTGACATCATCGCGCGCTGCAGAGAAACACAACATGCTGCGGATGATACCGATTTCAGTCCACGCTGGGTGCAAATACTGATTTTACTGTCTAATAGCTAAAAATAGCTTTCTTTTCAGTAGCTTGCATCATTTTAGCGTGAACCTGTAGCCAACCCCACGGACTGTGTCCAGTACGCTACCAGCACCGAGCGGCTTCAGGCTCTTGCGTAATCTCAAGATATGAACGTCCACCGTGCGCTCTTCAATGAAGGTGCCAGGGCCCCAGACGTGATCCAGTAGCTGGGCGCGGCTGTACACCCGGTCCGGGTGCTTCATTAAAAACGACAGAAGTTTAAATTCGGTATGCCCCAGCGCTAACTCCTCGCCGTTGGCGTAGAGTCTGTGGGCAGCCGAATCCAGCGTTAACGGTCCGCGAACCAGTTGCGTCTGATCCTGATAATCCTGACTACGTCTGAGAAGCGCCTTGATGCGTGAGTGCATTTCCTTTGGCGAAAATGGTTTGATCATGTAGTCATCGGCACCCGCGTCCAACCCGGCTGTAATGTCTTGCTCCTCTGCACGGGCGGTGAGCATGATGACCGGGATGCTGGCGAACAGGGCATCTTTTCTGAGCGCACGAACAAACTCAAGGCCGCTACCACCAGGCAGCATCCAGTCGACGATGGCCAGGTCAAGCCTCTGCACCGCCATAATGTCGCGCGCTTCGGTCACGTTACCCGCTGGGTGCACGTGGTGTCCGTGTCGCTCCAGCGCAAAGCTCACCATGTCGCGTATGGCTACTTCATCCTCAACGGTTAGTATATGGGCACACATGTTGGGTTTTCGGGCCAGTGTTGGGTTGTTCACATTAGTGTCGCACAGTCGCATCAGGGGTCAGGATGGCCGGACAATATGACACCGCGATGACGTCTATGGCGAACAGCGAAGAACAAGGCTAGATTAAAAACATCTTTAGCTGAAGCTTGCACCTTGCGCGTGCAAGCCCCAGAATAGTGTGGCTATGGTGTTCCGTATCGGCACTCTCGCGACGATAAGCTGTTAACCCCGTCAGGCCCGGAAGGGAGCAGCGGCAGCAGTGGATTCGAGTGCCGGGATGCGGCTGATGCGGAATACCGCCTTAATATCCATCCTGGGTGAACATCCACCCCGGTAACATTGGCCCTCAACCCGCAGCGTTACTCGTGACGTGAAACCTCGTGGCACAACTCCTTAATCTACGATGAGCTACAAGGTTCTTGCGCGCAAATGGCGGCCGCAACACTTCCGCGACATGATCGGCCAGGAACCGGTTTTACGGGCTCTGGTTAATGCGCTGGATACCAACCGGTTGCATCACGCCTACTTGTTCACTGGCATGCGTGGGGTGGGAAAAACCACCATTGCGCGTATTTTTGCCAAATGCCTTAACTGCGAAACCCATGGTGTCAGCGCCAGTCCCTGTGGTGAATGCAGCGCTTGCAAAGATATAGAAGCTGGCCGTTTTTTTGATCTGATTGAGGTGGATGCCGCCTCGCGTACCAAGGTCGAAGAGACGCGTGAACTGCTGGAAAATGTGCCCTATGCGCCAGCCAGCGGTCGCTACAAGGTGTACTTGATCGATGAAGTGCACATGTTCTCTAACCACAGTTTTAATGCCTTGCTAAAAACGCTGGAAGAACCACCGGAGCACGTTAAGTTTTTGTTGGCCACAACAGATCCGCAAAAAGTGCCGGTTACGGTATTGTCGCGCTGTTTACAATTCAATCTAAAACGTATGGCGCCAACCGTACTGGCAGATTATCTGTCTGGCATCCTTACACAAGAAACGATAGAGCATGAACGTGCTGCACTTGAATTGATATCACGTGCCTCCGAGGGCAGTGTTCGCGACGCATTGAGTCTGGTGGAGCAGGCGGCAGCGTTCGGTGAAGGTGCCGTTCGAGAAACAGATGTCGAGTCAATGCTGGGCCGTGCATCCGCTGACCGGTTGCTAGGGCTGATTGAATCGTTGGGTTCCGCCAATATTACGCAGCTGTTTGAGCGCGTTGAACAACTGGCAGAATACGCGCCTGATTTCACCGAACTCATGGGCGAGATCCTAAGCCTGTTGCACAAGGTGGCTATGCTACAGAGCGTGCCAGGTAGTGTTAGTGACAATGCCTCAGGTGTGGACCGGTTGACTGAGCTGGCATCCACTGTGCAGCCTGATGAAGTCCAGTTGTTTTATCAGATCGGCGTTAATGCACGACGCGACATGCCCTATGCACCTGATCCTCGTGAAGCTTTTGATATGGCATTACTGCGCATGCATGCCTTCAGACCGCAAGGAGATCAAGGTGGCGGTGTGCGAGTTCCCGCTGCAGGTGATACGTCTAGGGCAAGTGACGATAAAAACGCCACTGCCTCAGCAGCAGTGTCAGCAACATCAACAACAGCGCCATCAACTGCCTCGACTGCTGCCAAGATTGCAGCTGAGACTGCTGCCAATACCGCAGCCAAAACTGCAACCAATACCCCAGCCAATACCGCAGCCAATACCGCAGCCAATACCGCGCAATTGAATCAGCCACCACCGAGTTTGGCGGTGCGCGGCGAGGTGTCAGCCGGTGGGTCACTCAGAGCCGCAGCATTGGCGGCCGCTCGGGGTGAGTTCGTAACAGATCCTGGCACTGTCGAACCAGTAACAAATCCAGTGTCGCGCGCTAGTGTCGATCCAAGTGACATCTCAAGCACCCGTCCAGACACCCCTCCAGTGTCTCCAGCCTCACCGATCGCGGCGACGGGAGCACCAACAACGTCAAACAGCGGGTCAGCCGTGTCGGCGGCACCGAGGACTGAAGACAAGCCGGGTACAGATTCGCCAGAAGGCACCCAACTTGTTGAACCTCAAAGCCCGGTGCCAACGCCAGCTTCTAAGGTGAACAAAGAGGCTATCGTAGCCTCGGACTGGCACCAGATCGTGGCAGAGCTGGATGTATCCGGTATGCCAAGACAACTGGCCAGTCACAGCGAACTGCTAAGCATAGAAAACTCACGGGTGCGATTGCAGCTTGAATCAGGCTCTGAGCACTTACACAAGCCTGCGTTCATTGAACGTGTCACTACGGCCCTGAGTACTTGGCTTGGTAGAGATATGACGCTAGATTTCCAGCTTGTGGATAGCACGCTCAATACACCGGCACGTATCGATGAAAAACGTGCAGCTGAGCAATTGGCAGCGGCTCGTGAATCCATTGAGCAGGATCCGGTTGTACGCCAACTGATTGATCGCGTGGATGCTGCGGTCGATGAATCGAGTGTGCTACCGCTGAGTGAAGAATCGTAGAACGGATCAGTTTGTGGATAGTCCAGCTAGGTATTTTAGTGTGGGTTCAATTTTTACCACCGATATACGCGTTTTAATGGTCGTACTGAACCGCGCCGTAAACCAATAAAAGATCAAGAGGAAAGTAATATGAAAGGTGGCATTGGAAACCTAATGAAACAAGCGCAGAAAATGCAGGAGGACATGCAGCGCGCGCAGGAAGAGATCGCCACTATGGAAATTGAGGGACAGAGCGGTGGCGGTTTGGTTAAGGTCGTGATGAACGGGCAACATGAGCTGCGTAAGGTGTCTATAGATGATTCGCTGGTTGGCGATGACAAAGACATGCTCGAAGACCTGGTTGCAGCGGCCGTCAACGATGCATCGCAACGATTGTCAGCGGCGTCCAAAGACAAGCTAAGTGGCTTGACCAGTGGCATGGAATTGCCACCTGGCATGAAACTACCCTTCTAGCAACTGAATCATCTGAGTGACTACTCACCTGTTGCCAGGAACCAACCAATAACAAGATACCAATAAGCAGATACTCTGTGCCATCAAGGTAGCTGCTAGCCAACCCGTTACACGTATTTCGGTTTCCTATATTTCGTGTCAACCGATCACCTTTTTTCAAAGAGTACGCATTCATGTCCAGCAGTGGTCTACTAGAAGATCTGGTTGAATCGCTACGCTGTTTACCAGGCGTAGGCCCTAAATCTGCACAACGCATTGCCTTGCACCTGTTGCAAAGAGACCGACAAGCGGCCAAGCAATTGGGTCAAACCCTGGTGTCCGCCATGGACAAGATTCATCATTGTCAGCAGTGCCGGATTTTCACCGAACAGACGCTGTGCCGCTGGTGTTCTGATCCGGGTCGTAAGTCTTCGCAGCTGTGTGTGGTGGAGGGTCCTGCCGATGTTCTAGCGATCGATCGTGCCACTGATTTTCGCGGTAAATTTTTTCTGTTACTGGGGCATCTATCTCCGCTGGACGGAATTGGACCGAAGGATCTGGGCCTGGATTTGTTGGAGACCAGGCTGGAAAATGAGGGTATTGATGAAATAACGCTGGCAACCAATCCCACCGTCGAAGGTCAAGCCACGGCGCGATACATCGGTGACATAGCCGCTCGCCATAATGTGACGGTCATGCAGATAGCTCGGGGCGTACCCGTGGGTAGTGAGCTGGAGTTTGCCGACGGCGGTACGTTGTCTGTGGCGTTTGCCCAGCGAACGCCGTTGAATTAGTCAGCGCTCAACCAAGCAGTAGCCTTTATTGTTGGTGCTGTTCGCAGGCACTTAAGCGCGACCGTATTCATCTCCCACTCGAACGATATCATCCTCTCCCAGGTAGGAGCCTGACTGCACTTCAATCAGTTCCAACGGTATGGTGCCGGGGTTGTAAAGCCTGTGCATGGTGCCTAAGGGTATGTAGGTTGACTCGTTCTCACTCAGAAGTATTTCCTGGTCGCCGTTAGTCACTATTGCCGTGCCTTTTACCACGACCCAATGCTCTGAACGGTGAAAATGCTTTTGTAACGACAGCTTAGCGCCTGGTTTTACACTGATGCGCTTGACTTGAAATCGCGGGTGTAACTTTAGGCTCTCGTAGTGGCCCCAAGGTCGGTAGCAGGTGGTGTGTGTGGTCAGTTCAGTGCGTTGCTGCTTCTCCAGTAGTTCAATAGCCTGTTTAATGCTTTGAGCGTTTGAATGATCAACGATCAATACGGCATCTGGTGTTTCAATAACGCTGATATTAGTGGTTCCTAATGCCACTACAAGACGCGAACTGGCATGCAAGTACGTGTTTTTCGTATTGTGGTGTAGCACATCGCCGACCCCGGAATTACCGTGGTTGTCTTGTTGTGCCGACTTATGAACCGCATCCCAGCTGCCAATGTCCGACCACCCAGAGTCGTATGGAAGCACAACCACTTGGTCGGAATGCTCCATAACGGCATAGTCGACTGAGATATTTTCACACTGCTCAAATGCTTGTTCGTCTATTCGGATAAATGCCAGGTCTAACGTGGCTTTTGCAACCGATTGCCGCGTTAATTCGTGCATCTCCGGTTTTACGGATGCCAACGTATCGAGAAACTGTCGCGCTTGGAAAATGAAAATACCTGCATTCCAGTAACAATGGCCAGCGGCTATTAATTCAATGGCCTTATCTCGAGTCGGTTTTTCCATAAAGCAGCTGACAGGCTTTGCGCCTGAACCATCGTCAATCTGTTTTTCTGCGGCTGTGATGTATCCATACCCGGTTTCAGGGCCAGTCGGTGTTATGCCCAAGGTGACCAAGTGACCTGTCTGGGCCAACGTGACAGCCTGTTCAAGGGTGGAGCGAAATAAATCGTTGTCCTCAATCAGATGGTCTGCTGGCATAACGATCATGACCGCATCTGGGTTGTTGGTCAGAATTTGCCAGGCGGCAACGGCGATAGCAGGCGCTGTATTTCTGGCGGCAGGTTCTAGGATAATTGTCGGGTCGTGTTGTCCGATTGCCGTCAGTTGTTCAGTGGCAAGAAAGCGGTGTTTTTCTGAACACACCAGCATCGGTGGCTGCTGACTCACCGAGCCAACGCGATTAACGGTAGCCTGCAGTAGTGACAGTTCTCCGCCTAATGACAGAAACTGCTTAGGATTGTCTGCCCTGGACAACGGCCACAGCCGGGTGCCTGTGCCACCTGCCAATATGACGGGTACAGCATTACCGATGGAAATACCCACAATATTTACTCCGATAAAAAATGTAGTCGTGATTGCCCGGCAATTGTGTCACAAGCTAGGAAACCTGTTTACAAGGATGTTGTTAAGCCCACTATTCACGTTGCGCATGGCAATTGGGTGATCGAGGACAAGCACCGCTTCGTGGACAAATTAAACGCGCCTCTTTTTCAATGCCACGACTGACCCACGAGATATTGAGTAACTTAGCGATTTGTCGCAGTTCGTTCTTGATGGTGGCGGGGATCGATACCGAGCCACCATTGTCAATACACGCATCCTTGAGCGTTTGGGCAAGACCCACGGCATCAACACCCTGTGCCGTTAAGGCTGGATTGACATCAATGCCAGCACACAGTACATGATCATGTCCAGCTAGGTCGTCTACCTTAACGGACTCACAGCAATAGATACGCGGTTCGTTGCCCACATTCAAGACCGATATTTGTGCAGAGCTACCGGTGCTTTTCGTGTTGATCATTCTAAACACGGCCCAATGCTGACATGGGTCTTGCACCATGCGCATATTGCCCCAGGGTAGTGGTATGCCGTTGCCACGATATACAGCCAGCAGGCGTCCGGGTGGATACGCATCAAAGTAATGCCAGTGCGGGTATGAGGATACAACAGTCATTCGGCGCATGACAGTCGAGGTGGTGACATCAACCATGGATGCAACGCTAATATCGTGTGCGCGCTGTTCCAGTAAGCGTCTGAAAGGCACCTTGGGACACAGCAAGGCACCGGCAAAAAAACTGCATTCGAAATCCCGCCAGGCATGCACAATATCTTTGGCATCGATGGCGCTGGATGTATTGACGTCGATGGTGGTGTCGCGAACCGCCGCTTCAGCACCCGGACCGGTTGTCATTAAACTCTTGACCCCATCACCGTCGTGTAACACCTTGTGACCGATGTACAAGGCCAGATCGTATTTCAGTCGTGCCGGTTGTTTTTGCATCAATCGATTCACATAGATCGTTGATGGCGAAGCAAAATATGAGCGTACAACGGCGGTGTCACGGAGTGTCATGTTGGCCACTGCTGATTTGGGTAAGCGTGTGAACCATTTAATTTTCAGACCCATTGACTTGCAGATATCCATCAGCGCCTCCACGCTGAGCGGCATCTGCTTGTGTCCGACGTTTTCTGCAGCGCGTTCCAGTTCGGGGAAATGGTTCTGATTGTTTTCCTGATGCGCGCGGATAAGCAAATGTGCGAACTGACGCCCAGAAACACCGGTTTGCGACAGCATTTCGGGAATCGCGTTCTGTAAAATTTCATTGGAAAACAGAAAACTGGGCTCTAACGACATACCGGAAATACCACCACGATTGCCCTTATCAGGGATGATGGCAGACTCCTCTGGCACGTTATCTAGAAACCACGCTACATCTTTTTGAAATACCTCGGCAATCAGCGAAAGCATGGCCTGGCTTGGGTGACGCTTGCCGCGCTCAATCATCGATAAATACGACACAGACGGGGCTGATTCGGCATCCAATTTGACGCATCGCGAGGACAGATCATCCATGGTCAAATTGTTGCGTTTGCGTAAATTGCGAATCTTGGTGCCCAGAAAATGGGCGTTTCTTATGGCTGTGCTTGTAGTTTTGCTACTGGGCATAGATCACCAGATTGTTTTGTAAAATTCACAGTGTGTAATTTCTATTGTGAAATTCTAATTCATTTTTCCTTACACTGCCGTTACGCAATCTGAGGCAGGTGCTTTCCCCACCGCGGTGATGGACCCCTCAGACGAACCGGACCAGGAGTGAAGAGCATGGGTATGAATCAGCATTTCAGAACAAACGCCAACTGGGACCAGGCTGTTAGCCTGTTGGATCATAGTTTCCCACTGGCACAAGGCTCTCACAGCACGGCCACGGCGTATCTGGTGTATTTCGATCACCTGCTGGTAATTCAGGCTGATGGCACCACGTGCGGACTGATCAAGCCGTCTCAGTTTGTCAGTGCCGGTGGTCATGAGGAGTCACCTCGGTCGATCTTGCTTGAGCACAAGGGTATTCAGGTCGAGATAGAACCGGCTCAGCACTGTGCCTGTGATCGTCGGGAGCAGCCGGGTCATCGCATGCAACTGCTGACGCAGATCGACGCTGTCTGAGTAAGACTGCTCGAGTGGCTAGCTCGGTGACAGCCTGTGTGACTGAGTGA